>DATJYL010000055.1 GCA_035499655.1 Pirellulales bacterium | reverse complement strand
AGGTTAGGAGTGAGTGGTGAGTGGTGGGTAGTGAATAAGTCAGGAAACGCCATGAAAAAACCCCCGGCGACTCGCCGGGGGCTAAATGCTTTCGGCGGGCCGAGCAAATTACTCCTTCTTGACTTCGAATTCGGCGTCGATGGCTTCTTCGTCGGCTTTTTTGCCGTCGCCGGCACCGGCGGAGCCCGTGGCGCCCGCACCGGCAGCGCCGGCGCCACCAGTCGACTCGTACAGCGTTTTGCTGAAGGCGTGGGAGGCCTGCTCCAACTGTTCGATGGCCGACTTCATGGTGTCGGGGTCGTCGCCCTTGATGGCGTCGTGGACTTTGCCCATGGCGCTTTCCAGGGCCGACTTGTCGGAATCTTTCAGCTTGCCGGTGTGTTCCTTGATGAGCTTTTCCAGTTGGAAGCACATCGACTCGCCTTGGTTGCGCAGCTCGGCCACTTGGCGTTTGCGTTTGTCTTCCTCGGCGTGCGATTCAGCCTCGCGAAGCTTGGTTTTGATTTCGTCTTCGGTCAGGCCGCCGGTTTTTTCGATGCGGACCTTGGCTTCCTTGCCCGTGCCGAGATCTCTGGCCGAGACGTTGAGGATGCCGTTGGCGTCGATGTCGAACTTGACTTCGATTTGCGGGAGGCCACGCGGCGCCGGCGGCAGACCTTCCAAGTTGAACTGCCCGAGCACGCGATTATCGCGGGCCATGGGACGTTCGCCCTGATAAACGCTGACGGTGACCGCGGTTTGGTTATCAGCGGCGGTGCTGAAGACCTGTTTTTTCTCGGTCGGGATGGTGGTGTTGCGTTCGACGAGCTTGGTGAAAATGCCGCCTTCGGTTTCGATGCCCAGGCTGAGGGGCGTGACGTCGAGGAGCAAAATGTCTTGCACTTCGCCGGCCAACACGCCGCCTTGAATGGCCGCGCCGACGGCGACGACTTCGTCGGGGTTGACGCCTTTGTGCGGCTCCTTGCCGAACATTTTTTGGACGAGTTCTTGCACTTTGGGAATGCGGGTGGAGCCGCCGACCAGCACGACTTCGTCAATATCTTTGGGCTCCATTTTGGCGTCCTTGAGCGCTTGCTGCACCGGGCCGCGGCAACGTTCGAAGAATTCATCTTCCAGTTGCTCGAACTTGGAGCGGGTGATGTTCATTTGCAAATGCTTGGGACCGTTGGCATCGGCGGTAATGAACGGCAGATTGATATCGGTGGAGTTGGCGGAGCTGAGCTCTTTTTTGGCTTTTTCGCAGGCTTCCTGCAGCCGCTGCAAAGCCATGGGGTCTTTGCGCAGATCGATGCCGTTTTCCTTTTTGAATTCGTCGGCCACGTAGTTGACCAGAACGCGGTCGAAATCGTCGCCGCCCAGGTGCGTATCGCCATTGGTGGAAATGACGCGGAACACGCCGTCGGCAACTTCCAGCACGGAAACGTCGAAGGTACCGCCGCCGAGATCGAAGACGACGATTTTTTCCTGGTTCTTTTTATCCAGGCCATAAGCCAGGGCCGCGGCGGTAGGCTCGTTGATGATGCGGGCCACTTCCAGGCCGGCAATTTGACCGGCATCTTTAGTGGCTTGCCGCTGGGCATCGTTGAAGTAGGCCGGCACGGTGATGACGGCCTTGTTGACTTTGTGGCCGAGGTAGGCTTCGGCGGCTTCTTTCAGTTTGCGAAGGATGCGCGCGGAAATATCGGGCGGGGTGTAGTCCTTGTCGCCGACTTTGACTTTGACGTACTCTTCAGGCGCACCGACGACTTGATAGGGGACGATTTTTTCTTCGGAAGCCACTTCGCTGTGGCGGCGGCCCATAAAGCGCTTGATGGAGTAGACCGTTTTCTTGGGGTTGGTAATAGCTTGACGCCGAGCCAGCTCGCCAACGAGCACATCGCCCTTGTCGGTGAAGGCCACGACGCTGGGCGTGAGCCGGTTGCCTTCCTGATTGGGAATGACCTTGGCATCTTTGCCTTCCATCACGGCCACGACCGAGTTAGTGGTGCCTAAATCGATTCCGATGATTTTTTCGCCAGTTGCCATGCATGGCTCCTTTGGATATTTGTCGATGACCCTGGGCAGCAACCCCGGGGATTTGTTTGTTTAGTACGTATTGCGAGGAATGTCTGCTTTTAAGCGGCACAGCCTGGAAAAGCAAAGGCCGTGCCGGGCTGGGTGGGCTGGCGGAACTCGGCGTAACCTACTTGCAAATATAGCCTTGTGAATGCGAAAGAATAGGCTTTGGCGGCCACATTTTTTGAGTCCTGGAAAGTGCTCGAACTGCCAAATTGACACTCGTGAAGTAGGCTTGTTCGGCATGGGTACGGGGGCGACACGACTGGATTACCCGCATTTCCCCGTTTGAATTTTTGACTTTTAGACAGTTACACCATATTCTCCAAAACTCCTCGCTGTATTCTCGTCAAACGCTAATCGCCCGCCCAATATGGCAAAAGCCAAACCATCGAACCGCGCTCGCAAAACACCTACGCGTCAGGCTAGAGCGGCGGCGCGCGCACCTGCGGCACAATTGCCGGCTTTGGCCGCGCTGCGGACGAAGATCGACCATATCGACCATAAACTTGTGGCGCTTATGAACGAGCGCGCTAGGTTGGCGCACAAGATCGGCAAAGTGAAGGAAGCCAATGGACAGCAGGCGTACGATCCGGTGCGGGAGTGCGAAGTTTTGGCGCGCGTGGCGCAACACAACAAGGGGCCGCTTTCGAATCAATGTTTGCAGGCCGTGTATCGGGAAGTAATCAGCGGTTCGCGCGCCTTGGAAAAGACGCTGCGGGTGGCACATTTGGGGCCGGTATACACATACAGCCACTTGGCGGCGATTCAGCGGTTTGGCAAGAGCGTGGATTACGTGCCTGTGGCGAGCATCGGCGCGGTGTTTGAAGAGGTGAATCGCGGGCATTGCGATTACGGCCTGGTGCCCATCGAAAACAGCACCGATGGGCGCATTGCCGACACGCTTGACAACTTCACGCGTCTGCCGGTCCACGTTTGCGGCGAAGTGAATTTGGCGATTCACCATTGCTTATTGGGCTTATGCCAACGGAGCGAAGTGCAGGAGGTGTACAGCCGGCCGCAGGCGCTTTCGCAATGCCGCAACTGGCTGAGCCGGCATTTACCGCAGGCCCGCAGCGTGGAAGTGACCAGCACCACCACGGCGGCCCAACTAGCGAAAGAGAAGCCCGGCGCGGCAGCCATTGCCAGCGTGCAAGCGGCTGTGCATTACGGCCTGAATTTGCTGGCCGAAAACATCGAAGATCAGCAAGGCAACGTCACTCGGTTTGCCGTGATTGGCCAGCATCCCGGTCCGCGCACGGGCAACGATAAGACGGCGTTGATGTTCGAAATTCAACACAAGTCAGGCTCGCTGGCCGACGCCCTGAATTTGTTCAAGCGCAACAAGCTGAATTTGACGTGGATTGAATCGTTCCCCATCTCGCGGCCCGAAGGGGGCTATCTGTTCTTTGTGGAAATGGAAGGCCACCAACTCGACAAGCGCGTGCAAAAAGCCACGCAGCTTCTGGCCCGGCGTGCCGTGCGACTGACGGTACTGGGTTCTTACGCCAAAGCTCCGCCGGCGGTGTAAGCCGGAACTGTTTGAACCAGTTCTAATTGAACCGCAGAGACGCGGAGAAGCAGAGTTTTTTCTGCCGTTGTTTCATTGCGCCTTTGCGCCTTGGCGTGAATTCTTTATTCTATTGCCTGCTCTGCGTCTCAGCGTCTCTGCGGTCAATTTGTATGGTTTCGACGGGAGTAGTTCATGCGTAAAAAGTTTATTGCTGGAAATTGGAAAATGAATTTGAACTGTGCCGGGGCGGTGGCCTTGGCGGAGGCGGTGGTGAAGCGGGCTGGGGAATTTCCCCAGGTCGAGGTGGCCCTGTGTCCGCCGTTTGTGTATTTGGAAGCGGTTCGCGGCGCGATCGGCAAAAGCAGCGTTGGGCTGGGCGCGCAGAATATGTTTCAGGAACCGAAAGGGGCGTTCACCGGCGAAATTAGCGCGGCCATGCTCGTCGATTGCGGCTGCAAGTACGTGATTTTGGGCCACAGCGAGCGGCGCGACATCTTGGGCGAATCGAACGCCGAGGTCAACCACAAGTTGACCGCCGCTTTGAAAGCCGGTCTTTCGCCAATAGTGTGTGTCGGCGAGCATTTGGATGAACGCGAGGGGGGGATGACATCGGCGGTGATACGCTCGCAGTTCGAAGGGAGCTTCGCCAACATTTCGGCCCAGCAAATGGAGAAAACGGTCATTGCTTATGAGCCCGTGTGGGCCATCGGCACGGGCAAAGTTGCCACGCCGGAGCAAGCGGAAGCGGTGCATGCCGATCTTCGCAAATTGATCGAAAGCCGGTACAATGAACAGGTTGCGTCGGCCGTGCGAATTCAATACGGCGGGAGCGTAAAACCCTCCAACGCCGGTGAGTTGATGGCACAGCCCAATATCGACGGCGCGCTGGTGGGCGGGGCCAGTCTGGTGGCTGAAGATTTTATCGGCATCATTGCAAGTTGTGGATCGTAACGCTGGGGACCGAATTTCGACCCGTGCCAATTGTCATTGCCAGCCGCGCAGGCCGGACGGCATGGCGCCGATTGCCACGGATCCATTGTCGCTTTCACCAAAGATCGGAAATTTATGAACGCCTTGCTTGGAATTTTGTTGCTGCTGACATCGATCTTTTTGATTCTGTTAATTTTGATTCAACGCGGCCGGGGCGGCGGTTTGGCCGGGGCCTTCGGCGGCATGGGGGGACAAAGCGCGTTCGGCACCAAGGCGGGCGATTTGTTTACCCGCGTGACGATTGGGGTGACATTTTTCTGGATTGTGCTGTGCATTGTCAGCGTGAAGGTGATGGGGAGCAATGCCAACCGGTTCAGCGGCGGGGCGGGGAGCCAGGGACCGCTGGAGAATAGTGGTCCTGCACTGCCATCCGGCCAAGCGCCGTCAAGTGGGGCAGGCACCGCGCCTGGAACAAGCGAAGGCGGGGCGACAACGCCAACTGCAAATACTGGTGCTTCGGGCGCTGGGTCTACGGAAGGCGCGGCCACGCCGCCAGCGGCAGGAAGCGAAAACAAAGGAGCGGGACCCGTGAGCGGAGTCGATCAAAACAGCGGGGGAGCCCCGCCTGTCGCGCCGCCGGCTGCGGGCAATGAATCCAGCAAGTCGTCCAAGTGAACTTCTGGAGTTGCACGTGCTGCTAAGCATGACGGGTTTTGGCGAATCGCACCAACAGGCCAACGGGCTGGCCGTGGTGATTGAGGTGCGCACGATCAACAATCGGTACTTCAAGTTCTCGATGCGCGCGGGAGAAGGGTACTCGGCGTTGGAATCGCGGGTGGAAGCAGTGGTGCGCGAGCATATTAAGCGCGGCACCGTGCAAGTGAACTTGCAGGTGGACCGGAGCTCGTCGCCGGACGATTATTCCATCAACGTGGGCGTGTTGGAAAATTATCGGCAACAAATTCAAAAACTGCAAAGCCGAACGGGCAACCAGCAGGAAGTGCCGCTGGAGAATTTTTTGTTGTTGCCGGGCGTGGTGAAAGAGCGGCTCTCCGATCCGAGCTTGGCCGAGGCCGATTGGCCGGTGATCGAAACGACCTTGCAAGCGGCCCTGGGCCACTTGGCTAAAATGCGGCGCGATGAAGGGCAGGCCATGGCTGCCGATTTAAGTGCGAACTGCCGAACCATCGCGGCGGAGCTGAAGCAGATTGCAGTCCGCGCGCCATCGGTGGTCGATGCCTACCGCGTGCGGTTGGAGGAGCGCGTGCGAAATGTGCTGGAAGAGCACAAGCTGGCGCTGAATGCCTCGGATTTAGTTCGCGAAATCGCCATCTATACGGAACGGAGCAACATTGCCGAGGAAATGGTGAGGCTGGAAAGCCACTTGCAGCAATTCGAGCAGATTATGTCCAGCCCGGAAAGCGCCGGCCGGAAACTGGAGTTTTTAACGCAGGAAATGCTGCGCGAAGTGAACACGATCGGATCGAAAAGCACGGACGTGGAAATCGCCCGCCACGTGATCGAAATGAAAGCGTCGATCGAGCGGCTGCGGGAAATGATTCAAAATGTTGAATGAACAATCACCGAATCCCAATGACCAATGAGCATGTCCGACAGATTATTATTGGTCCTTCGCGCTTGGTCATTGGTCATTTGCTGAAATCAACCGATTAGCATCTATCGGAATGTCGCCCACAACTTCCACTGGCCGCGTGATTGTGATTTCCGGGCCATCCGGGGCGGGTAAGACCACGCTATTACGGCAACTGCTGGCGCGCTGCGACCGGTTGGTGCCGAGCGTTTCGGCCACGACCCGGACGCCGCGACAAGGGGAAGTGGATGGACGTGATTATCATTTTTTAACGAAACAGGAGTTTGAGCGCCGGCGGCGGCAGGGGGAGTTCCTGGAATGTGCCGAAGTGTTTGGTAGCGGCGATTGGTACGGCACGCTGAAAGATGAAGTTGCCCCTCGACTTGCGGCGGGAAAGTGGGTAGTCTTAGAAATAGACGTGCAAGGCACGCAAACCATTGTCCGGATGTACCCGGATGCGGTCACGATATTTGTGCGTCCGGAAACGCTGGAAGAGTTGGAGCGGCGGTTGAGAAACCGCGGGACAGAATCCGCCGCCGCGATTGAACTACGCCTGGCCGTGGCCCGGCGTGAACTGGCCTCGGCCGACATGTATCGCTACCAGGTTACGAACCAAACCGTCGAGCGAGCGGTGGAAGAGATTTTGAATATTTTGGGTCACTCGGAGGATCGAACGAATGCTTGAAGAACTGAAGGAAGAGAAAATTGTGAACAAAGTGGGGGGACGATTCAAACTTTCCACGCTCATCCAAAAACGGCTGGTGGCGTTGAACGGGGGCAGCCGTCCGCTGGTCGATTTGCAGACCGAAAATAAATTGGAAATTGTGGTCCGCGAAATCATGGAAGACAAAATCTATTTGGACGCCGAAAGCAAGCTGCGCGTTACCGGCGAGGAAGCAGAAGGCGCCGGCGGGCCGCCGGAGCTGGATCTGGCCGATTTGTAGTTTTTTGCGGCGGTCATTTTTCACCGCAGAGACGCTGAGACGCAGAGTGAATCGTCAAGTGTATAATATTGAAAGACGAATCGCAAATTTGCTTGGCAATTCAAAAGGGTTGTTTAAATTTCTCCGCGTGAGTCGCTAGTGGCTTTGTCAGCTCTGCGTCTCCGCGCCTCTGCGGTTCAATCAGGCGATCTCATGCAAGGCCGTGAATTGCTGATCGGCGTGACGGGTGGAATTGCGGCCTACAAAACGGCAGCCTTGGTCAGCCAGTTGGTGCAGGCCGGGGCGGGGGTCACGGTGGTGCTGACCGAAGCGGCCCAGGCATTTATCGGTCCTGCCACTTTCGAAGCGCTCACGGGCCGGCCGGTACCGCGCGGTATGTTTGGCGACCCTGATTATCCATTGGGGGCGCATATCGAATTGGCCCGCCGCGCCGAAGTGATGTGCGTAGCGCCGGGCACCGCGAATTTTCTGGCGAAAGCCGCGGTGGGCTTGGCCGATGATTTGCTGAGCACGCTGTATTTGGCGTTCAAGGGTCCGGTCATTGTCGCGCCGGCCATGAATGCGGAAATGTGGACGAAACCGGCGGTACAGCGCGGCGTAGCACAATTGCTGGCCGATGGGGTGACCATTGTCGATCCGGAAGAGGGCTGGCTGAGTTGCCGCGACCAAGGCGTGGGCCGGATGGCCGCGCCGGAAAGAATTCGAGGGGCGATCGAAGCAGCGTTGAAAAAAACCGCTGCAAAATAAACACAAAGCCGCGACCGTTGGTCGCGCCGAAGTGCCAAAACGTTTTTACATCTATCGATGGTGCAGCGCGACCGACAGTCGCGGCTTGATTAAAGCAAATGGCTTTATAAAAACCGATGGCGCGCATTCTGATTACTTCCGGTCCGACGCGGCAGCACTTGGATCCGGTCCGTTATCTCACGAATGCATCTAGCGGACGGATGGGGCAGGCGCTGGCCCAAGCAGCCGTGGACGCAGGGCATGAAGTGATGATTGTTTCCGGTCCGGTCGAAGTTTCTTATCCGCCACAGTGTGAAGTCTTGCCGGTCGTTTCGACCGAAGAGATGCTGGCCACCTGTCAAAAAGTATTTCCCCAATGCGATGGGCTGATCGGCGTGGCGGCTCCCAGCGATTATCGGCCGGTGAAAGTCGAGGAGCACAAAATCAAAAAGACGGGGGAGCCGCTGGTGCTGCATTTGGTGGAAACGCCCGACATCGTGGCAACGCTGGCCGTCAGTAAACGGCCCCGGCAATGGGTCGTGGGCTTCGCACTGGAAACGGAAGATCAGCGGTTTCGGGCGATTACAAAAATGCAGAAAAAAAGTTGCGATTTGATGGTTCTCAACGGCCCGCAAGCAATTAGCGCGCTGGAAAACTCGGTCGAGGTTTTGGACCGCTCCGGCGAAATCGTCGCCACGGTTTCAGGAGCAAAGGAAGATGTAGCACGCAAGCTTTTTCAATTAATCGCGAACCGGCTAATTAAAGCCACCAACCTTATTTAGCCCCGGGTCAATGACCCGGGGCAATGCGCTCTCTGCAATATTGCAATTCCCCTTGGCGTGCCATCGGGCGTGGTTATACTTTGACGATTCGGGCTGACGCGCGAACCGCCGCACCGGGTCATACCTCTTACAAAAAACTCTTGAAATTGAGCCGCCATTTCTGCCATAATGCGCCGTAAGTGAACAAACGATCACAAGAATTCTACTGCCGTCGCGCCAAACCCAATACACCGCCCATGTCACCGTTTCCATCCGTTTTCTGATCCGTTTTCGTCCGTTTTTCACCTTTTTTACCGTTTTTTCAAGCTCGCAATTTTTCACTCATCATGGTTCGCGTCGCAATTTTGGGTGCAACGGGTTACACAGCTTTGGAGCTGATCAAGCTGCTGCTGCGCCATCCGGAGGTGGAAATCACCACGCTCACCAGCCGGCAGGAGGGAAGTCCGCACATTGGGGCGGTGCATCCGTCGCTGTGGGGCCGGTTAGATTTGAAGCTGGAAGAACGGAGTCCGGCGGCGGTCACGGCCCGGGCCGATTGCGTGTTCAGTTGTCTGCCGCACGGCGTGACAGCCTCACTGGTTCCGCAGTTGCTGGAGGGCAAAGTGAAAGTGATCGACTTCAGCGCCGATTATCGGTTGGACGACAATGCGACGTTTGAGCAATGGTACGGCGAAAAACATCCCGACGCGGGCCGGTTGGGCAAAGTGGTGTACGGGTTGCCTGAGTTATTTCGGGAGGAAATTGTTAAGGCTCAATTGGTGGCGAACCCGGGGTGTTATCCGACATCTGCCATTTTGCCGCTGGCGCCGCTGGTGAAGGCCGGGCTGATCGAGACCAGCGACATTATTGTCGACAGCAAAAGCGGCGTTTCCGGAGCCGGCCGGGTTCCCAAGCTGACGACGCACTTTCCGGAGTGCAACGAAAGCGTATCGGCTTACAACGTAGGACGACACCGGCACACACCGGAGATTGAGCAGATTGTGCGGCGCGGCGCCGGGAAGGAAATTCAGATTGTCTTCACGCCGCACTTGATTCCGATGGACCGCGGCATTTTGACCACGACTTATTCCAAGCCGGTCGGCAACGTGACCGAACCACAACTGTTGTCGGCGCTGCGGGAATTTTACGCTGACGAGCCGTTTGTGCGCGTCGTGGAGCATTTGCCAGGCACGAAAGACACGACTGACACGAACTTTTGCGACATGACCGTGCGGCTAGTGCAGGGCCGGGTGGTAACGATCAGTTGCCTGGATAACATGATCAAAGGGGCCAGCGGCGCGGCCGTGCAAAACTTAAATTTATTGTTCGGCTTTCCGGAAACGACGGCGTTGTTGTGATTTTGACAGTTGTGAGTTGTCCGTTGTCAGTTGCATCGTTTTTCCACTACCGACTGGGCACGACAAAGCAAAACATAGCAGCGCGACCAACGGTCGCGGCTTTATCAACTACGGCGACATACGATCATGGCCTTTGTTATTCCTCAAGGTTTTAGTGCGGCGGGGGTGCATGCGGGCATTAAGCGCAATCCGACACGGCAGGATGTGGCGCTGGTGGTGTCAAATCGTCCGGCGGCGGCGGCGGGGGTGTACACAAAGAATTTGGTTTACGCCGCGCCGGTGGCGTTTGATCGCCGGTTGACGCCCGGCGATGGTTTTCGGGCCGTGGTCATCAATTCCGGCAATGCCAACGCCTGCACCGGAGATCGCGGGCTGAGCGACGCGGCGGAAATGGCTCGCTTGGCCGCTAGTACCTGCGGCGCTGAACCGAAGCAGGCGCTGGTGCTTTCGACGGGGATTATCGGCGAATTCATGCCGATGGAGAAAATTGCCGCCGGGATCAAAGCCTGCGCCAAAGACTTGGCGCCCGAGGAAGCGGGATTTATCGCGGCGGCCCGCGGGATGATGACAACAGATACCGTGCATAAGCTGCACAGTGCGACGGTGACGGTGGGGCAGCGAGGGTTTCACATCGCGGGCATGTGCAAAGGAGCGGCAATGATTGCTCCAAACATGGGGACGATGCTGGGATTGGTGCTGACCGACGCTCCCGTAGCCGCCCGTGATTTGCAACGGATGCTGAACGAAGTTGTGGACGATACGTTCAACTGCATTAGCGTCGACGGGCACATGAGCACCAACGACACGGTGCTGCTTCTGGCAAACGGGGCGGCCGGGGGCGAAAAGCTGTCCGGCGACGGGTTGGTGCAAATTCAAAACGCCTTGCACGAAGTGTGCGCGGAGCTGGCCAGATCGATTCCCGCCGACGGCGAAGGAGCGACGCACCTGGTGTGCATCGACGTGAAAGGTTGCGCCACGGCGGGGGCAGCGCGGCAAATTGCGAAATCGGTGGCTGACAGTCCGCTGGTGAAAACGGCCATTCACGGGGCTGATCCGAATTGGGGGCGAATTGTTTCTGCGGCGGGTTACGCCGGCGTGCCGTTTAATCCGTCGGGAGTGAACCTGGACGTGAACGGTTTCATATTGTACAAGGATGGCGCGCCGGCCGCGTTCAGCGCCGAGCAGGTTTCCAGCAGCATCAAGACACATCGCGAAACGAGCATTGTGCTTTCGTTTCGAGAAGGCAACGCCAGCGCGCGGTTTTGGACCGCAGATCTGACGGCCGAATATGTGCGGCTGAACGCGGATTATCATACGTGAAGCGGCTTGAAACCAGCGGTTAGCCAATTCGCAATTGGCCGTCAGCAATTGTCTGAGGCTGTTCGTGGCGGCTACCGCCGGCAACGTGCATCATCGCCGGGTCGATTGGCCGGCTTGACAAATCTGCGGGCCACCGATAGGAAAGGCTGGATGGGTCGGGGCCGGGGTGATGCGGCTGCGTGCAAAGCGAGGATGAATTTGGCAGCCGTTGCGTTAACTTTTGGAGAAAGTGCCATGCGGTCGGCAGGCGTTTTTGTTCGTTGGGAGGGAGTGTTGACGGAGAAGCGGTTGGTTTTGGGCGGCGTCGGCGGTGGGCGGTGGCATCTGGCGGGGTATGAAACGTCGCCCCGGGCGGAAGACGAGGAAGAGAAAAAGGAAGACGATACTTCAGATGATGAGGGAACCGACCGCGACGACGATGATTTGGACGACGACGGGTTGATGGACGACGCCCCGCTGGTCGAGGAAGAAGAATGGGACGAGGATGACTTCGATGATGATTTCGACGATGACTTTGAAGAAGAGTTTGACGAGGACGACGACTTGGATTTAGACGATGAGGAGGAGGAAGAAGAAGCCGGGGACGAAGTAGACGATTTTGAGGACGCGTGAGCGACGGGAACGGGTCGGCAGGTTGGTCGGTCGATAGTTGGCAACAGGGGGTGTGTACCGAGGGATGAGCGAAATCTATCGCTTAAGATGAGTTCACAACCCCATGACCCCCGGCGAAGAAAATCCCTCACCGCAGCGTGATTCTTCCAATCTCGAGGCCTCTTCTTCGAACGCGGCCTCGGTGGTTCATTGTACGACGAGCGGGTGGATTGGAAATCTGGACCAAGCCGGTTTCGAAGTGGCGTTTTACGAGCGCATTTTGCAGCGGCAGCCCCACGACGTGCGGGTGCTGAAACTGTTGGGCGAGTTGTACGCTCGACAGGGGCGGCACGATTTGGCGCTGGTGATCGATCAACAACTGGCGGGGTTGCTTCCCGACGACAGCCTTGTGCGGTACAACCTGGCTTGCAGCCTGGCCATGCAAGATGCGCCGGACGCAGCATTGGTGGCCCTGGCCAGCGCGCTGGAGTTAGGCTACAACGACTTTAGTCATTTGGAAGTCGACCCCGATTTGAATCGGCTCCGTGGGTTGCCGGAATTTCAGGCGCTGTTGCGGAAATATGGGTTGGACGGCTGAGAGGTCGTCGGCGCCGGTTCCGTCAAAACGCCAGCGTGATTGCTTTTCCACTCGCTCCGCTAGCGCGTCGCGGCTAAACATTCCATGCTTGAGTTGTACCATCAAATTCAGGAAGCGGTGACGGCCATTGGCAAGAAATGGTCGGGACGGCCGCAGGCGGGCATTATTTTGGGGACGGGCTTGGGGGCCTTGGCGCGCGAGATCGAAGCCGAGGCGACCATTCCGTACGCAGAGATTCCGCACTTTCCGCAATCGACGGCCATTAGCCACGCCGGTGTGTTGGTGTGCGGGCGACTGGCGGGGGCGCCAGTGGTAGCGATGGAAGGCCGCGTGCATTCGTACGAAGCGCAGCCACACCAAAAAATTACCTTCCCTGTGCGGGTGATGAAATTTTTAGGGGCCGATTTGCTGATCGTCTCCAATGCCTGCGGCGGCATGAATCCGCAATACCGCGTCGGCGACGTGATGGTCATCGACGATCACATTAATTTGATGGGGGGCAATCCGCTGATCGGCGTCAACGACGATCGGCTGGGTCCGCGCTTTCCGGACATGAGCCGGGCTTACACGCCGGAATTGGTCGAGCGGGCGCTGGAAGTGGCCCGGCGCGAAAATTTTGTGGCCCATCGGGGCGTGTTTGTGGCGGTAAGCGGGCCGAATTTGGAAACGCGGGCCGAGTATCGTTTTTTGCGAACCATTGGGGCCGATTGCGTGGGGATGTCGACCGTGCCGGAATGCATTGTGGCCGTACACAGCGGGATGCGGGTATTGGGTTTGTCGGCGATTACCGACATGTGCTTTCCGGATACATTGAAACCGGTCGAGATCAAAGAAATTCTGCACGCCGCTTCGATTGCCGAACCCAAGCTGCGGAAAATTGTGCTGGGGGTGCTGGAGCAAGAAACCTAAAGGCGCCAGCTTTACGGCCGCTCAACACCAGCCCTACCACGGCCAGGCTCGCCAGCATTGCGGTCGGTGGTTCAGGCACTGCACTCAGCGAACTGGAACCGCTGCTCCCGCCGCTACTGGCGCCGTCTAGCAGCTTCATCAGCGCCAATTCGTCGGAAAAATTTACAGTTCCGTCGCCGTTGACGTCGCCCAGTTGTTCCCAAGCCGCGTCGGACAAATCGTGGGCTGCCTCGAAGCTAGAGATGTTTTGGAACGCATTGAGCATGGCTTGTAAGTCGGCGCTGGTTAGTTTGCCGTCGAAGTTAAAATCGCCGGCCAGGTAAAGTTTGCTGCCGGTCAAAAGATTCATGAGATATTTCAGGTCGGCTTCGTTCACCACGCCATCGCGGTTGACGTCGGCCAGGTCGAGCCAGTCGGCGTTGGACAAGTGGTGGGCCGCTTCGAAGGCGGGGATATTTTTGAAGGCGTTGAGCATGGCTTGGGTGTCGGCGTTGGTTAGCTTGCCATCGAGGTTGAAATCGCCGGCGATGTGGAAGGCGCTGTTCAATTGCAAGCCGAGGGCGCCGGCAGCCTCGTCGAACGTCAGCCAGTCAAACGCACCGGGTGCAAAGCCGCCGATGCTTAAATCATCGATATCGCCCGACAAGTTCAGGCTTCCGACCAAAAAATTCACTCCCAGGTCGCCGTCCAGCGTGATCGATTGCGACCCTTTCGTAGCAGTAATGTTTTGCACCAACACCGGCGGGCCCAGCACGTCTTGCTGGCCGCCGGCCGTGCGTGTGCCGGCGAAGCGGATATTCCGGGGATCGGTCCAGTAGCTGGGGTTGGCTTCCTGGGTGGGAATGATGAGCGAATCGAGATAAAACCCGGCCACGGTCACATCGCCGCCGATGCCGCCGACCGATTCTTGAAATTGATTGGTTAACAGCGTGCCCGGCGCCGACGGATTGGCGGGATTAAAAATCTCCAGCTCTGGATCGTCGGTTCCTTCGGTTCCGCTGCGATAGCGCACATGCAGTTTGGCGGCCAAGTTTTCCGAAATGAACGAGGAGCCCGCTCCCGTGTCGAACAGGAAACTACCGGTGGTGGCCAGCGTGTCCATCTTGGCGGGATTGGCCGTATCGGGCACTTCGAATGTAATGCGCACCGGCGGGGTGTGATCGGTTCCAGCCGGCGCTAAAGGATTGGGCCCAATGAACGGATTGTGCGCCAGTGTCGGTCCGGGAGCGCCGCCCGGCGCTATCGTGGTGAAGCCGGTGAAATCGGCGTAACTCAGCTTCACGTGCAAATTCGTGGTGGGAATGCCGGGATCGGTGTTGATTGTGCTGGGACGAAAAGGTGTGCCGGAGTTGTACACATAGGTTTTTAACGACAAATCATCCAGCGCCGTCGGATTTGTCAGTAGATAATCCAGCGGATCGGTCCCCGGCGCCGGATTTGCTAACTGCGTCATCACCCCGTTGCTGCTGCGAGCATCGACCACCATCACTTTGCCCGCCAAGGCCGGCATGCCCACCACGTCGATATCTTCCAAAAACGAATCGTCCAAATCGCCGGTCAACGTATCGTTGCCGGTATCGGCCGGCCCGATTTCTAATCGCAAACTTGTTTGGGTTCCCCCACTGGTCACGGGCAGATAGCCGGCGGCATTTTCCGTATTGGTGGTTGGCGTATAAGGAGCGACACCGGCATACAGCGGCAGCGAGACATTAAAGACCGCGGTCCCGCCGACGCCGATGTCGTTGAAAGTGACGGTTTGCCCGTTGTAAGTGGAATTCGCCAGTCCCCAAGCTTGGGCCGTGGCCGTGCTGATGAGTAGGCCGCTAGAGCCTGTATCAAGATAGGCCTGAATGCCGATGGTCGGCACGGTTCCAAACGGGTCGCTTGGGTCGGGATCTTCCGTTTGCCCTTCAATCGGCGTGCCGCCTGCCGAATTGCTCAGCGACATGTATACCTGCGGCTGATCGATGGCCGCTGATTGCGCCAATCCCATCAAATCGACCGCCCGGGCAGAGTGGGGACCATCCAGCAGGCACGCGCAGATCGTCGCTGCCAAAATCGCGCAGCGCCGTATTTTATCTGCGATTCGCTGAGCCCGCCGGGGCGAACTTCGCCGCCATGGCTGTGTCCCACGATCAATCAGCATCCGCGCTCCCACTGCTGGACCCCTTAGCATTCCGTTATAGTCCAAACTGTCCAAATGTGCCAGCGCGGCGTGGGAAACTATCGGTCCCGTCACACTGTCTCGCAGAATGCTCCCGTAGTCGCCTCGCAGCGCGACTGTTAAACTGTTCTCTCGTTTCTACGCACCTGCGGTTCATCACACGCCCATGTTTCAACCGGTTGAATCGAACGTCAATTTCCCGAAGCTGGAGGAGGAAATCCTCCGCTTTTGGCGCGAAGCGGGCATTTACGAAAAATCGCTGCAGCGGCGGCGGGCCGAAAATGCCGAGCGAAAAGCGCGAGGCGAGCCGGAGCGAAAGTTCGTCTTTTATGAAGGCCCACCCACGGCCAATGGCATGCCGCACCCGGGCCACTGCCTGACCCGGGCCATCAAAGACTTGTTCCCGCGCTACCGCACTATGCGCGGCTATCTGTGCGAACGCAAAGCGGGTTGGGACACGCACGGCCTGCCCGTCGAGGTCGAAGTTTGCAAAGAACTGGGCATTCACTCCAAGGAAGAGATCGAAAATTACAAAAGCAAAACCGGCGGGCCCGACGGCATCGAAGGCTTCATCCAACTCTGCCAGCAAAGCGTGTGGCGGTACATGCAAGAGTGGCGGCGGATGACTGAACGCATCGGCTTTTGGGTCAATCTCGACAAGGCGTATGTCACCTACCACCAAAGCTATGTCGAAAGCGTCTGGTGGAGCCTGAAGCAACTGTTCGACCGTGGGCTGTTATACCAGGGGTACAAAATCGTCTGGTGGTGGGCCCAAGGGGGCACCTCCCTTTCCGCCGGCGAAGTCGGCCTGGGCTACCGCGAAGTGGCCGACCCCAGTGTGTATGTGAAGTTTCCGCTGGTAAGTGACGAATTGGTACCTGATCCAAAAATTCGAAAACTCGGCCTTGGACCAGATACCAATTTTCTAATTTGGACAACCACCCCATGGACACTGCCGAGTAATCAATTCGCTGCGGTAAATCCAAATTTAGAATACTCAGTTGTGATAGTGGATGAGGCGGCCGCAAGTTCGGCGCCTGTCAGCGACCAAGCCGTAGCTGTTTCCGCTCCTTATAGAGTGATTGTTGCTTCTTCGCTTGTTGAAACGATAGCTTCTAAAAAGAAATTAGATTTCAAAATCGAGAAAACCCTCAAGGGTGAAGACCTGTTGGGGCTACGGTTCCGGCCTCCGTTTGATGGATATTATGGAACAATGTCGCAATTGGTCGGTAATCTCCGAAATACAGCAGAATCTGAGTATCTTTATTGGCGTGTTGTGCCGGCTGATTTTGTGACCATCGATTCTGGCACCGGTATCGTTCATATTGCGCCCGCGTTTGGTGAAGACGACTTTGGAATTCTTGTGAGTGAACGGCAAAGGTTTGCTCCGGATGAGACGCTCGAATTATTCTGTGCTGTTAATCCAGATGGCACATTTAACGCTGACGCGACAAAGCGATATCACACGCGTTGGGTCAAAGATTGCGACAAGGACATCATTCACGATCTAAAAAATCGCGGCCTCTTGTTTCATCGTGAAGAATATCGGCACGAATATCCGTTCTGCTGGCGGGCTGAGGAAGATCCGC
>DATJYL010000054.1 GCA_035499655.1 Pirellulales bacterium | reverse complement strand
CCCACAACTCGTCTGGTAATAATTTACCTGCCATGGCCTTCATCCCTCCGTGATTCGACTTGATCCGAAACACAAAAGGACATCATATTGATCCCTACTCAACAACCAACGCAAGATTAGTTTTGTCCGGTGGCTCTAAGTTCAAGTTTCGCGGTTTTAGGCAGCCAACGAGGCGACCTGTTGTAAGGCTTGGGTGATTTTTCGGCTCCCTGGTCCTCGGAGGCCCAAGGTAGAAACTGCAGTGCGCAGAGTTTCGTGGCGTAGGGTATCAAGCATGTCGACGAAGGCTGGACCACGTTTGGAGCGATACCACGGACGCTGGGGAGGTTGCCACAAGCGATGACCATGAGCGGCGAACCACAACACGATCAGACTGTACAACAGCATCGCTACCGGCGCGGTGCGTTCCACGGCGCGGCGGGACCAGCCTTGCGGCTCTTCAAAGCCCAAGCGGCTTTTAGTCTCTTGGAAGGTTTGTTCGATGGCCCACCGCTGGGCGTACCAAGCCAGCACTTGCTCGGCGGTGGCATCAACGCAGGTGGAGTAAAACGCTTGCCTGGTTCGGCCGCCGGTAACCGGCTCGACGGCCACGATCCGCAATGTGCGATTAGCGTTGGCGTGCCAGACGCCCTGGACGTCAGCCAAGCGCACCCGATCATGTCGGCCATACAGCTTCAACTCCACCTGTCGGCAGCGGGCGTTCAACATCTGACGCGGGGTCGCCACCCGTGCACCGCGCTTCCGCGGTCGGCCATGGGTGCCCGGCTGGCGCATCGGCGGCCGATCGTACAGTCGCGCATCCAAGTGCAAGCGGCTGGTCAGATCACAGTTGGGCGGCAGAGGCAACAGCACGCTCTGCCCGCCGTAGAGACTGTCAGCCACGACGTGAAAACGCTTGTTTTTCCCCTGGTTGCACAACACCGTCAGCATCTCGACGGCCAGTTCCGGGCGAGTGCGATACACCCGCCGGGCACGCGGGGCCGCTTCGCGGTTCAAATACAACCGAAACAAGATCGGCAGACAAAAGTAACGGTCGGCCCGAAAGGGAAATCTTACCAGCACACCCAGCACCACCCAGCTATGGCCCCAATTCATCACGGCCGTCTTGCGTGTCGACAACAGCGGATCATGGTGCATGCCGGCGCCGAACACTTTCAAACCGCGTTTGCGGGCCAGCGTGTCGTCCAACGCCAGGGCAATGATTTCGCCCAGCCACGGCGCGATCAGATCGAACACTGCCAGACCGACGGCGTCGCGCGACCAGCGGGCCTCGGCAAAGAAGCGGTGAAAGGCCGAGTGGTGCTTTCGCCCCACCGCGCCCGCGGCCAGGATGATGCTGGTCACGGTCCGACGGGAAGCAAACATCCAACCGGTCGCCAACATCTGCAAGGTGTCAAACGAAGGTGCGGTCATCCAGATCGCCAGGGGTTGCAACCAAGCCAGGAAAGACGGTACAAGTTCCATCGCGTGAGCCTCCTTGCCCAATGTCCGTGGTGTGGAAACCAAGCATTGTGCCGGAGGCTCGCGTCGTTTACGTAGAGCAATTCAGCCCCTCAAAAAACCGCGAAACTTGAACTAAGAGATAATCAATGAAAACTATTGATTTTATTCGCAAAGGATTGGAAGGCAGCGCCCAGGGCGCTTTGCTCCTGATCGACGACATGAAAGACGCGCCGCTAACGTTTCCCACACCCCGCGGCGGCAATCATCCGCTGTGGGTCTTGGGCCACATGGCACATACGGAAGGGGAAGTGATTCAGCACATGATGCTCGGCAACGCCAACCCGGTGGCCCATTGGGGCGAACTGTTCGGCATGAAAAGCGAGCCCACCGCCGACGCCAGCCGCTATCCGGCCTTCGACGAAATCCGCGAAAAGTTTCTCGAACTGCGCGGCCAAACCATGAAACTGCTCGACTCCATGAGCGATGCCGATCTCGATCAGCCGCCGAAAGCGTGTCCGCCGCAAGTCAAAGATTTCCTGAACACCTATGCCCAATGCTTTCTGGTGGTCATTTACAACACCATGACCCACCGCGGCCAGGTGGCAGATGCCCGCCGCGCCGCAGGCCGTAAACCGCTCAGAATGTGAAAACGGCAGCCTTTTGGGTTTGGTCTCTTAGCACTTTCCTAGCTAGCCGAATATCTCGATGGACAGAACTCGCTAGCAAAGCCACCTTGACACCGCGCTTTCCCACAGTCGCCCTTGTCCGCTCGCTCAAGAATCGATAGCTTTCCGCCCCTAACGGCGCAGGCGGCTAATCTTGGCGATCGTACTCTGTTGGCGGTGCGGTTCAACCGTTTGCCGCCGTGGTTGTGATTGGAGCTCTAGTCCGAGTTCTTTCGTCGAAGGAAATATGGCTATCGGAACCGGAGGTCTCCATGACGGGCAATGGAAATGATTCTCCTCATTTTTCCACTGCGGAGTCCTGGCTGAATTGGCGATTCGGTCGGCCCGCGGTCCGCTGGCTTGCAATTGCATTAGCCAGTGGCAGCACGCTGGTTGGCGCACTCGCTTGCTATTTACCAGGGAAGACAAAAATCTGGCCTTTCAGCTTGTGCGTCACAAATCCGCTCAAAGCTTTTTTTGTGGCGCTCGTGGCCCTACAAGTTTGGAGTCTCGCCACTCCCCAGATTCATGCCGCCGCGCGGCGATATCTGGGTGCATCAGTTTGGCGGCTGGCTTTTTTTGTGTGGGGAACCTTGTTCGGACTGGCCGCCATCATTGGTATTGTCCGGATCAATTTGAATTGCCAGGCTGTACCCCCTTCGCTCTTACCAGATCCTGCGTGGGCCTCTGCGATTTCATTCATCCTTCTGGCGCCGACATTTACCACGCGTGATCCGCGACCTGCACTGCGGGCATTTCTCGAGCGACTGATCGCCCAATGGATTAGCTGGAACTGGCGAGCACGGATGGTGCTATTGGCTTTTTGCCTCAATATTCTCCCCCTGGTTTATTCCGTGGGCACGTACTGGAAACGAGCCAGCCAGCAATATTACTTGCACAATCCGGCGATGCCCGTCTGGCAACTTGCCGATGGCACGTGTTCTAACTTGGATCATTTCTGTCAGCAGTGCCGCGCACAAATTCCTCCAAACGCCAACATTTTATATCACGGTCCGAATGACGGTTTGGTGATGGCGTATGAACTTTACCCGCGTCGATTGTACATGCTCCCTTACGAACAGCGAAATTTGTGTGAATATTGCTGGTGTTTGGAAAAATGGTGCAGGGGAATGGCGCCCGATCCGCTCGACATCGTTTGGAAATGGGATCCGCCGATTCCTGACGTTCCCGAAGATCAATTCGTTCGAGAACATCATATCACGTATGTGGTCAACTACGACTACTTTAATCCCGCTAATACTAGCATTCTGCCGCTCCAATGATATTTGCTGTTTCCGGGTTCACCATGCATTTGCTGCCGCTGCTGGCCGCCTTGGCGGTCATGACCGGAGCCGGAAGCCTGCTTGCCCGTTGGCTGCAAACGCCGAAATTGGCAATCGCCCCCCGGCAATCCCTGTCTTTGGCGTCTGCCCGCAGTGCCTGGGGTTGGCGATATCTGCTGGGTGTCGCGCTGGTGGGCATTCTGTTGCAGTTGCCGCTCCTGGTCGATCAAAAAATCACTCACCGCAGTTACTTGGGAGCGATCGCATTATGCGCCGCCATGACCATTGCGGAAGTGGTGCTCCGGTGGCGAGAGCGTCGGCAAGCACTTGCGGCGAAACAGCCCCGGCAGGGCCGGCTCGGCTGGATCGGCCAGCTTTCGCCCCTGCCGCGAGTTCTTGTGGTGCTTTGCTTGGCAATTTTCGCCTGGTTTGCCATGGTCGAATCGCCAATCACCTTCGACGCCCGCGCAATTTACGGCCGCAAAGCGCGAATCTTGTACGATACCGGGGATCTCCATTCCGAAGATTTTCATGACCCCGATCAGTTGCATTTCCACCCCGATTATCCCTTGCTGATTCCCTTGGTCGAGGCCACCTTAGATTTCGTTCAAGGCTCGCAACAAGATCTTGGAATGCAGTTGTTGTTCGCGGGTTTTGTGCTCGCCATCGCTTCCATCCTGGTTGAGGAAATCCGCCGCTTCGAACCACCGGATCGAGCGGCGATGTGGGGCGCTGCCTTTCTACTATTGCCCTACTCGATCATGCCCAACGAAGGCGCCGGCCTCAGCGGTTCAGTCGACTATGCTCTGGCGGCATTTGTCACGGCCGGATTAATCGCCGCCGGTCGGTGGTTGGCCGCCCCACACCCGCGCACAGCAATCTTAGCAGGCCTGATGTTGGGAGCCGCGGCACTCATCAAGCAAGAAGGAACCATTTGGGCAGTCGTGTCAGCGGGGACATGGTTCGTTATCATGCTGTCGCAGCGAATTCGACCATTGCTTCCACGGTTCTTGGCAGCGGCTGGAATGTTGGGAGCCGCCTTTGGGTGTGTGTTGATCGCGTTAGTTAACCGGCGCGGAATTTCGCCGTCTCCCTACATGCGCACTTTTTCGGAAGCAATGCATTGGGAGTGGATTGTCCAAACGTTGACCCGCCTTCCGTTCATTGCCAAATTTGCCGCCAAAGAATTGGTCTCGACTAAAACATTTGAATTCGTTGTGCCCTTCGTCGCAGCGGCTCTGCTACTTTTGTCACGCTCACGGCCTCCAGCAACCGTGGTATTTTGGAGAGCCGTCGTTCTATTGATAGCCTTGGTTTATTTGGCAATTCTCATGATTACGCCGTTGCATTTGGAGTACCAATTGCGGACCGCGTTTTCTCGTTTGACCGTACACATTCTCCCTTTGTTTCTGTTGATTGGCGCAGAGCAATTGGCAGCCTCGGGTTGGAGTCGTCAGCTCCAATGGATCTTCACCGGCAAATCATCTGACCCAGCTCCATCGGTGCACATCGAGCATTCTGATGACCAAGCCGGCGGCGAGCAAACGGAAGCAACTCCACCATTGGCACCGCCATTGCCGAACCAAAGAAAATCAATTCGGCGCGCCGCGTAAGCGACTCCTCCGGGGCATCTGGCTTGCTTTTGGATTGCCATTGTGCTTGCCCTCGATTGGTGCCGTCGCTTTCCTAAAACTATCGGGCTTGCCGAAAGATTTCTACTGCCTGAGAATTCAAGCAGATGTCTATTGCGGCGGAGCGCATTCACATCTCTGGCGGAGTAAAACATGTTGTACCGAAGCGGAAGTTACCGTAGGACCAGTGCCAAAGCATTTTTCAACATTGGATTAGTCTGCACTGTGACGTTCGGAATTAGCGAAGAAATATCGCCCTGTGCCGTGGCTCAAATGTCGCAAACCCCCGTAGCCCAAATCCAAGAACAACGGGCAGCCGAGGCTCAAGTGCAACGTGTGGCCGAACAAATTCCAGTCACGGGCGAAATTCTGCCCGGCAGCGAAGCGCTCGACCGCTTAGACGACGTGGTGAAGCAAATTCTTGCTCGTCACCAAGTGGCCGGGGCCGGCGTGGCGGTCACACGCGGCGGAAAACTGATTGTCGCCCGGGGCTACGGCTGGGCCGACATCGAAGCGCATGACCCGATGCAGCCCACCACGCTGGTTGGCTTGGCCAGCGTCAGCAAACCGATCACCGGCGTCACCATATTGAAACTGGTCGAACAGGGCCGGCTCCGTTTGGACGACCATGTATTCCCGCTGTTGGGCGAGTTGCGTGCCCCGCCGGAGAAGCAAGTCGATCCGCAATTGAAAGAAATCACTGTTCGCACGCTGCTGGAGCACGCCGGCGGTTGGGATCGCTCGAAAAGCGGCGACCCTTGCACCTTCGGTCAGAAAGTTCATACCGAACTGAACGTGCCGCTGCCCATTACGATCGATCAGCTCATTTATTACATGAATGGCCAGCCGTTCGACTTCGCTCCCGGCACCGAGCAGAAGTATTCCAACTACGGCTTTGCGATTTTGGGGCGAGTCATTGAGCGAGTCACCGGGCAGCCCTACGTACAATACGTGGAGCAAAACACACTCGGCCCAATGGGCATTCGCGGCATCAAAATGTCGAATGTCGGCCGGCCCGACAATGACGTTGGATATTTGCAGAACGAGGCCAAGCGATATATCGCCGGCACGACGAAGGCCCTGCCACTGGGTAAAAATCCTGCGGCAGCGCCGGCAGGCGGCTGGAGCGGCTCGGCCGTCGCGCTGGCGCGATTTCTGACCGCTGTCGACGGCACACGCACCGGCAAAACTTTCTTGGATCCCGCCACGATGCAAGAGATGCTCGCCCGACCCGAACCGCCTTTGCAAATTCGCAAAAATGGTGGCTGGTTTGGTCTGGGCTGGGACACCGTGCGCGAAATGCCCAATTGGCCGTTCCACGACGAGCCTATTGACGATAGAGCCGCGACCATGAGGGAGCGGGATCGCGGCATTGCCAACTTGGCCTATAGCAAAAACGGCGGCCTGCCTGGCATTTCGACGTGGATTCAACACTTGCCCGGCGGCATCGATTGGGTCATTTTATTCAACAGCTCGAAACCGACGGCCAAGCCGGAGGAAACCGAGCATCCCGCCGACGCCCCGCAAGGCAACGCGTTGCAAGACGCGCAGAAAGAAGTGGTCGAGCTAATCCGCAATATCAACGATTGGCCCCGCGGCGATCTGTTCGAAAAATACCGCTAGCTCGCGATTTCTTGGGGTCGTAGCCAATTTATTGGTAGTGGGTCAGTCTAATCAGCCTGCCCTTTTTAGGCCGCGTGTTGTAATGCAACATCGAACCGACACCCGCCCCATACGCTACAATACGGGGATGAAGAGCAATAATTCGAGCCGCATAGCGAATAATCTAATTATCACCTGTCCCTTCAAATCCCGTCTCGGAGGTTACTATGGGCGACCTTCTAACCAGACTGAGCAATCCAGATAGTATTATGTTGCTCATTTTCGGCGGTGCTATCCTGTTTGGCCTGGTTGCCATTGCTGGAAGCATTGCAATTAAAATCGTTAAGTCGAATAACGAAACAAGGCTCAAGCAGGAAATGCTCGCCCGCGGAATGTCTGCGGATGAGATAAGGGCGGTGCTAGAAGCCGGCACTAAACCACCAGCCATTAAAATTGCCTGGAAAAAGCAATTCCCATGAAACTCCGCTTTACCGGAACATGAAGAAGCTAATCGCTTGGTTAATTGCCGTCCTCATGATGGTGATTTTGGGAATGACGCTAGGCCTGATATATGTGGGATTTGCTTCGGCCCTTGTTTACCTTCCGCTACAGATATGTGCCCTCGCAACAGGGAAGTGGAAATGGCGAGTGGCTTCGCTTTTTCCGATTTTGATAATGGTTCCAGTCTATGCAAGCACTTACCAAGGGTGGGTACGACACAGCAATCTCTGGCCTGTCGCGATGATCTTCGCCAGTCCGATTGCAGTCCTTTTACTTGTAGCACTACTTGTGGCTCGTTACCCTGGCAGTTGAAGTAAATCCATGCCTCTCTACTTCAATCCACGCTCAACTCCCGTGCCAATTCGCCCTAACGGCTAAGGTCCATTTCTTTAAGACACTACCAATTTATCTCGCGATTTGACCGCCTCCCGCCGCGTCCGCTATATTATGGGCTGATCCTGCCCACCTGACTCCGCACTGCAGTCACCCACCCCGCGGAGTTCGCCATTTGCCGCTGCAAAGGAGTTCATCATGCGCCACGCGTATCGGGGCTTTACGCTGGTCGAGTTGTTGGTCGTCATCGCCATCATCGGCATTTTAATTGCGTTGCTCTTGCCCGCCGTGCAAGCGGCGCGCGAGGCTGCCCGACGCAGCGAGTGCCAGAATAATCTCAAGCAAATGGGCCTGGCTGTACAATCGCATTTAGATGCCAGAAAACTGTTCCCGCTGGGCCGCAATCAATACGATCAGTATTCCGTTTCTTGGGCCTACTACTTATTGCCCTACATGGAAGAAAACGCCATGTACACCGCTTACAACAACGGTGTGCGCGACGACGATGCCGCCAATACCCAAACCATGCGCACGCCGCTGCCAGTGTATGCCTGCCCCAGCAGGCGGTCGGCGGCCGCCGATCGGAATTTCGATAACAACGATGCCGCTCCCCTGGTATTGCACGCCGCCACGTTGGGCGATTACGCGGCCAACGCCGGCTACGTTTACAACACCGGCATGACGACGGCCAAAGACACAACCGGCGCGGTCTACATTCAATTTGGCAATTATAATGCGGCCCAGGCCGGGCCGATTTTCAGCGGTTCGCGAATTGCCGTCCGCCATGTTACTGATGGATTATCAAAAACATTCGCCATTGGCGAACGTTACATTCCGCCTGTCCCCCCTGGCACCGCTGCCGGCATGGAAGATTACTCCCAAGGCGACACCGCCTTCATTTCCGGCGATCAGCCGCGCACCATTTTTGCCGGCACACAGGCCGGGCTTTCCACGGGACCAACCGACACCAACTCGGCGAAATTCGGCAGCTCGCATGTCGGCATTGTGCATTTCCTGTTTCTCGATGGGCACGTCAGCCCGATCGACGACACGATCGATCCAGTGCAACTGATGGCGCTCAGCACCATCGCCGGCGGCGAAAGCGTAACG
Organism: Pirellulales bacterium; assembly: GCA_035499655.1. Classification (NCBI taxonomy): domain Bacteria; kingdom Pseudomonadati; phylum Planctomycetota; class Planctomycetia; order Pirellulales; species Pirellulales bacterium. Next base: position 232 of record DATJYL010000054.1, on the reverse strand, counting down.
CAGCAGAATTAAATGCTAGGTTTCATATCTTTTTTGCGACTTTGAGAGGAATGAATGCTACTTGGATGTCACTTGCCAAACATCTTGCATCTAAGAGCCACCGGACAAAACTAATCTTGCGTTGGTTGTTGAGTAGGGATCAATATGATGTCCTTTTGTGTTTCGGATCAAGTCGAATCACGGAGGGATGAAGGCCATGGCAGGTAAATTATTACCAGACGAGTTGTGGGAC
>DATJYL010000053.1 GCA_035499655.1 Pirellulales bacterium | reverse complement strand
AATGCCGGCGACCGATCCAACGTCGTCGCAAACCGGTCTGCCGGCGCAAGCTCCCGCCGCCGCTTCCACGGCCGTGGCCAGCGCGCTGGATCAAGGACACACGCTGGAATCGCAAAGCCGTTGGGGCGAAGCCTACGCTCTGTACGAAGATACGGCCCGCTTGAATTACGGGCAGCCGATGCCGGAGCTCAATCAACGCTTAGACGTCGCTAAAATTCATTTCGATATCAGCCGTCGCTATGCCGATGCCTCGTTCCGCCGCAGCGCATCGACCATGAGCGATGCTGACTCGCTGGAAGTATTCACCGATGCAGCCACGAAGCTGCAGGCCCATTACGTGCAAGAGCCCGATTGGGCCTCGCTGGTCAACCGTGGCGCCCACGATTTGGGAATCGCTCTGACCGATCCCAACTTCCTGGAAAACAATCAGTTGCAGTCCAGCGCTGACCGCGTCGATGTGTTCCTCCGCGATTTGCGCCGCGAGCAAGCTCAACATCCGGTGCATTCGCTCAACGACGCACGTAACGCGGCCTGGGCCGCCGCGCAACAGGCGCAGCTTCAATTACAATTGCGGCCCAGCGTCACGCTGCTGGAATACACCGCCGCCATGATGGGCGGCCTGGATGAGTTCAGCGCGTTTCTGACCAGCGGCCAATTGAACGACTTGTATTCGCAAATCGAAGGCAACTTTGTCGGCCTGGGGGTCGAACTGAAAGCCGCCGACAATACCTTGCTCATCGTGAATGTTATTCACAATAGCCCGGCGGAACGGGCCGGCATTAAAGGGGGCGATAAAATCGTCAGCGTCGCCGGTCGCTCCACTTCCGATTTAACGACCGACAAAGCCGCCGACTTGCTCCAAGGCCCGGAGGGCTCCACCGTCGATTTGGCCGTGGTGACCGGCAACGATCCGCCCCGGCAACTAACCATCCAACGGGCCCATGTCGACGTGCCCAGCGTCGACGATGTTAAAATCGTCGATCAAGACTCCGGCATCGGTTATTTCAAACTGACGTGCTTCCAAAAAACGACGAGCCACGATGTCGACAACGCTCTGTGGCAATTGCAGCGCGAAGGCATGCGTTCGCTCATTATCGATCTGCGCGGCAACCCCGGCGGCCTGTTGACCGCGGCCGTGGAAGTGGCCAATAAGTTCGTGAACCAGGGGAGCATTGTAAGCACCCGTGGCCGCAGCCCCGGCGAAGATTACAACTATACGGCTCAAGGGAATGCCACGTGGCGGCTTCCCTTGGTCGTGCTGATCGACGGTGATAGCGCCAGTGCCGCCGAAATCCTGAGCGGAGCGCTTCGCGATTATCATCGGGCCACCATCGTGGGCACCCGCAGCTACGGCAAAGGCTCGGTGCAGGGCATCTTCCCGTTGGCGGTCGGCGGCGGCGGGGTGCGGCTTACCACGGCCAAGTTTTATTCGCCCCTGGGCAAACCGTTTAGTCACATCGGGGTCGAACCGGACCTAGGCTACGAGGTGCATACCGCTGCCAAGCCGGTCGATGGCCACATTACTCTCCCCGTCAGCACGGACACGCAGGACGATCCGTTCGTAAGCGCCGGCATGCGAGCCGCCCGCAGCCAATTGGCCCAACGGTAAGCGGTTCCCGACTTTATCCGACGCCGGTCGAACAAGCGTTATCCAAGCCCACGGTTGCTAACCGTGGGCTTTTTTATGGATTCCCCCCTGCGGAGCGGGTAGTGGGCCAATTTGAACATAGCCCGACTGTGTCAGTCGGGAAAAGCGGCGGTCGGAATTTCAAATTGTCCCACCACCGCGGAGCGAAAATAGTAGCCAAGCCGACTGAAACAGGCTATGCTGTAGGTTCAAATTCGCAGGCGGCGGACGCTTTATCTTGGTTACTTGTGTCGGGGGGACCGCACGTATAGCCCACCATTGGGAAGGAGCAACGGCCATGTCGGAATATTCTCGTCGTCAATTTTTACACGATTCGCTTTTGGCCGCCGCTGCGGCGGCCGCCACAGGACCAGTCAGCCGGCTGCTGGCCGAGGAAAGCACTTCGACTTCGATTACCGAAAAAGGTCCGAACGAAAAATTGCGATTCGTGATTTGCGGCGTCAACGGCCAAGGCCAATCGCACATCAAAAATTTATTGGATGAAGCGAACATCGGGCAAGCCGACATCGTCGCCATTTGCGACGTCGATGAAAGCGTCGGCAACAAGCGCTGCGACGAAATTGCCAAGAAAACCGGCGGACAGCGCCCCAAATATTACCGCGACTGCCGTGAGGCGTTCGACAATAAAGATATCGACTGCGTGTCCGCAGCCGTGCCAAACCACTGGCATGCATTACTGGCCATTTGGGCCATGCAAGCCGGCAAGGACATCTACACCGAAAAGCCGGCCGCCTACAACATTGCCGAAGGGCAGCGGATGATCGAGACGGCCCGAAAGCATAATCGGATTTGCCAAATCGGCACGCAAAGCCGATCGATGACCGGCACGATTGACGCCATCAATTTTATCAAGGCCGGAAAAATTGGCGACGTCAATTTGGCGCGCGGCATTTGCTATAAAGACCGCAAATCGATCGGCCCGGCCGGCCAGTACGACGTGCCCAGCAGCATCGACTACAATCTGTGGACTGGCCCCGCGCCGTATCATGAAAAATCGCGATATGATACGCCTGACAAGGGGCCCGTGCATTACAACTGGCATTGGTTTTGGGATTACGGCAACGGCGACATGGGCAACCAGGGCATCCATGAAATGGATGTGGCCCGGTGGGGCTTAGGCGTCAATGAATTGGCCAAGGGCGTTATTGCTTATGGCGGCCGGTTTGGGTATATCGACGCCGGTGAAACGCCCAACACCATTAACGTGGTGTTGGATTACGGCCCGAAAACGCTGGTATTCGAAACACGTGGTTTGTCGACTAAGGCCAAGCTCAAGCCTTTGAAAGGCGTGGATATTGGCATCATTTTCGAAGGCACCGATGGCTATGTGGCTATGACCAGCTATACCAACGGCACGGCGTTCGACAAAAATGGCAAAGAAATCAAGAGCTTCAGCGGTGGAAGTTATCCACAGCACCACGCCAACTTTATCCAGGCTGTACACAGCCGCAACAAGGACGAATTGCACTGCGACGTCGAGGAAGGCGTGCGGAGCGCCTGCCTGGTACACATGGGTAATATCAGTTACCGGTTGGGCGAAAAAGTGGCCAAGGATGAAATCATCAATCGGTTGAAGGCCGTGAAAATGAGCGACGATGCCCAAGATACGCTAAACCGTGCCATCGAGCATTTGGAAAGCAACGGCGTGACGATTGACGACAACACCATGTTCCAATGTGGCGATTTCCTCAAGTTTAATCCTCAGGCGTTTGCCTTTATCGATAACGAGAAAGCCAACGCCATGCGGTCACGGGAATACCGCAATCCGTTTGTCGTGCCTCCCGCCGGGCAAGTATAAGCCGGTGTGGAGTTACCGGCGGGTACATCGTACCGATTTCTCAAGCCCACGGGTTGCAACCCATGGGCTTTTTTGTTTTTGTCACGGCAGACGATAATGTGGCACTTATGCCGCCTGTGCTTGACATTCTGTTTGAGGACGACCATTGCCTGGTGGTCAACAAACCCTCCGGCTTATCGACGCAAGCGCCGCGCGGCATCGATTCGCTGGAGTTGCAAGTGCGCGCCGCGTTGCAAGCGCGGGTGAATGCCGACATGCTTTATTGGCAGTGTGATCCCACCGGTCGCGCGCCGGGGGTTTACTTGGGGTTGCCGCATCGTCTGGACCGGCCGGTTTCGGGCGTCATCGTACTGGCGAAAACAAAAAAGGGGGCGCGCAAAATTTCCAAGCAATTCGAACGCCGACAAGTCCGCAAATTCTACTGGGCGATGGTGGAAGGAGCGGTGGAACCGCCCGCCGGCACATGGGCCGATTGGCTCCGCAAAATTCCCGGCCAAGCCCAGGTGGAAGTCGTCGACGAAAATCATCCCCAAGCGCAACAGGCCGTTTTGCATTACCGCACGCTGGGCCACACTGCCCACGGTTCGTGGTTGGAAATTGAGTTGGAAACCGGCCGCATGCATCAGATACGAGTGCAAACTTCCACCCGGGGGCATCCGGTGTTGGGCGATACTCAATACGGCAGCCGAATTGCGTTTGGACCACAAGTCGAAGACTTACGGCTCCGCGCCATTGCCTTGCATGCCCGGCAACTGTCGTTCGTGCAAACTGCCACGCGGGAGCAAATCACGTTCATGGCCCCGGTGGGCGCCGCCTGGCGCGAACTGGGTATAGGCGTGGCAGGCGACTAACAAACGATTACAATCGATTCGTTCGTCAATCCGCAAACAGAGAGTCTGCCATGTCGCAACACACTGCCCCAAACATCGAAGGCATCTTTGTGCCGAACATGGCGCCACTGGACGAGGCCGGCGAAATCGACGAAGCGGAGCTGCGGCGCTATGCCGATTGGCTTATCGACCACGGCGCCCACGGCCTGTATCCGAACGGTTCGACCGGTGAATTTACCCGTTTTACGCCCGACGAGCGGCGGCGCATCGTCCACATCGTGTGCCAGCAAGCGCGCGGCAAAGCGCTGGTGCTGGCCGGCGCCGCCGAGACCAACGTCCGCGAAACGTTGAGGGCTTGCGAAACTTATTTGGGGTATGGCGCCCGGGCTGTGGCCATCGTCGCCCCATATTACTACAAGCTGGGGCCGGAATCAGTATTCGCCTATTTCCGCGAAATTGCACGCCATACTCCAATAGATGTCACGCTGTATAACATCCCTCTGTTTGCCAGTCCGATCGACGTGACCACCTTGCAGCGGTTGGCGGAATTCCCGCGGGTTATCGGCATCAAAGATTCATCGGGCGATATGGCCGGCATGTTGCGGATGATGGCCGCCGTGCAGCCGGCGCGCCCCGATTTTGTGTTTTTGTCAGGCTGGGAAGCGGCGCTGGCGCCCATGTTGATGATGGGGTGCCAAGGCGGAACGAATGCCACCAGCGGTGTGGCGCCGGAAATCACGCGGAAGATTTACGACTTGGTGAAGGAAGGCCGGTTTGCCGAAGCTCGTGCGCTGCAACTGCGGCTGCTGGAACTGTTCGATGCGCTGGTGAATGCGGCCGATTTCCCGGAAGGCTTTCGCATCGGCGTGCAATTGCGGGGCATCCATATCGGCCGCAGTCGGCAACCGCTTAGCGAGCGGCAACAGCACGAGCGACCGGAACTCGAACGGAAAATATCCCGCTTGCTTACAGAATTCGGACTGCACGGCCCCAATGCCAGCCCGCAATAGAATTCAAAAATGCTAGGGTCTCGCGACCTGCGAACCCATTGCAAGCCATCCAGCAACCCTTAGGCCTAATATCCCCGTACGGGGTCATAAGTGCGAGCGCTGGGGTCGGCGTTGGGGGCAGCATGGGTGGGCCTGGGCAGACGCAGATCGAAATGCTGAATGGTCGGCAGCGAATTCGTCGGAATATAGCTCCCCAATCCGCGCAGCGAATCACTATCTTCGGCGGAACCCAACGATCCCATGGGCGGGGTCGGCATATGGGGTGATTCTAACGGTCCCATCGGCATCGACGAAGCGCCTGATCCCAAGGGACCGTACATGACATGGTTTTCGCTTCCCGGACCAATCGACGAAATGGGATCTCTGAGTTCACGAGGCGACGGGGAGCTGTCGGAACTGCCGCCATCGGAAGACGCCGTGTTGCTTGCCAGGCTGGGAGCATACGAAGTTCGCGTAGTGGGCGTGCTGAGTGAACGGCCGCGTTCGACCAGGGTTCCATAATCGTACTTGGCGAGTCCAGGATTTCTGGTTGGAGTCAGACCTGAATTTCCCCGTGCCGCTGCTGCGGCGCCTTGGGGAATGCCCGTCGTTGCGCCCGCCGACTTGGTTCCTTCGGAACCGTTACCGGCCAGATTGTGATCCGACCCCGGCGTGCTGCCGGGTTGATTGCTGCCGGGGGTGCTGTCGGCTGGGTGTGATGAATCATTGTCAGGCGTGGATTGGGCATCGCCACCGCCTGGCAGGAATGGATTACGGAATAAGTCGTTGCCGATATTAATGCGGAATAAGGGAGGTAATTGGTAATTTGTTGTTGCATCCGATTTGCCGCCTGCAGAGTCTTTCGCGTCAGCTTTCGAGCCACGGTCAAAGCCGGCGGAAGTGCGTCGCGAAGAATCGTCGATGGCAGAGTCACCGCCGTTGGCACTGGTTTTCGAGCGTTGCCCATCGCGGCCCAAGGTGTTGGAACTGTGCGCAGCTTTTCGCTCCCCGTGCAAAACATCCTGCACATCAATCAGCGAAGGCTTGGCCGGCTGGAAGTTGGTGTGCGGTTGCGGCGCGGTAAAATCCGGGCTGGAATAGGAGGTTTTGTTTTTCTTATTCGAATCGTCCTTGTTGCCGCTTCCCGAGCCGCCCCCCGTTCCTCGGCCCGCGCCGTTACCGCCGCTTGGATTGGGATTACCGCCGGCCCCGCCGGCACCGGGATACAACAACATGCGCGGCGAAGATTGGTTGCCGGAGGAAGACGGGTTTGGATTGGAACCGTTGCCAAAATTCGGGTTGCCAAAATTCTTGTTGCCGGACGAGGCATTGCCTGGATAAGCATTGCCGGAATACACATTGTTGGACGAGGTTCCACTTCCCGGCTGGATGAGGCTGGGACCCTTGAATCGCGCCGAGGATTGGTCGCTGTTACTATTCTGACTTGCGTCGTTGGTCTTGTCTTGCAAATTTGCTTGCAGTCGATCGCCGCTGTCGAACCGTGGACCGCTGGCATTGCTTCCACTTCCATTGCTCATGCCCGACGAATTGTTCCCAAAGCGATTACCGAGCGAATAATTATTGCCTGTCGTGCTGTTGAGCGCTGCACCGCCCGCTTGCGGGCTGCCTGACGATCCGCGCTGTGCGTTGCCCGAAAGCTGCATGTTCGAAGCCGCGGCGGTGGGGAGCTTGAATTTCGACGTCGCCGTGCCGGTTCCCGTTTCACTACTGCCGGCGCCGCTCGGATTTGAGTTTGTGCCGTTCATGCCATTGCGTGACATGTTCCAATTATTTCCCCCGGAACCGGGCGTGCCCATGCCAGCGCCGCCCGACGAATTTGTATTCCGTTCGACGTTCAACCTCTGCTGGGCGGATTGTTGCAGTTCGTTTCCTTTGAGGGCCAAAGCCTGGCGATCGGCCATCGAAACGGCATGGAATTGAAAGTCGGATCTCGACGGATCTTTGGCGACTTCCCGCAGCGGCGCAGCCAACGCCATATTGCCTGCTCGTGCATTGGGATTATTTTTGAGCCATTGCTGCTGAGCGGCAAAGGTATGGGGCGGACGCAGCGCCGCGTCTGTGCGCAGCAGATCATAGTGCTGCTGAGTGTGAACCAACCAATTCCGATCAGCCAGCGAATTGTGCCAGTTGTAATACGTAAATAGCGGATCGAAACGGGGCCGGCCTCCAATGGTCAGCGAAAACCACGGGGCAAAGCCGATACTGGCGTACTGCGGTCCAAAATAATCGCCAAAATAATACGCCCCAAACGCCGGTCGCACAAACAAACAATCGCTGAACAATCCCACGTTAAACACCACGCCGGGTGTGTAGGCAAACGCCGGCTGCATATACACCGGCTGCGCGAAGTAAACCGGCGCAAACAGGCAGCCGCGGCGAGCTAATTCGTAATCCCAATAACCGTCGACAAATACGTAACCGCCCGGCGTCCAACAATAATGGGCCGGCATCCAAACCCAATTCGGCCGGCATACCGTCCAATAACCCGGCTGCCATTCATAGTTCGTATTTTGATAGACCCACGTGCCGGGAATCCAAAACTGGTTTTCCCCCGGTTGCGGGCTGGAGGGTCCATTTTCCAACGATTCTGGCGGAGCAGGCAGATACGACACTTCCTGTTTGGCCGTGGCAGTCCACAATCCCGCAGTCCATTGGAAGCCGCCATCCACTTCGCTCCAATAACCGGGCACCCACGTTTGTCCCGGGGGCGCGGCACGCCACACCCCACTAACCCAAATAAAATCTTGGCGATCGTCAGCCCACGCCCAGTAGCCGGGAATCCAGACGATGTTGTCGCCGTCGGGTTGTTGCGCCGGAGGAATTTCCTTGATTGGGTCCGGCGGATGTTTCTTGACGATTGGCCCGGGCTGAGGGTTCAGCTCCATCGGCTTGGCAAATGCCTCGTGAACGGGCCCTTGGGTCAGGACTTCCGCTCCGGCGGCAGGGCTGGAGGCAGCTTTGTTCTCCTCGGTCGGGACTGGCAAAGGAGGCGTTAGCGCGGGGTTTGTCATTTCTCCCGGTGCTGGGGCCGCAGAATCATCGGCCGCCGCCGCTACTGCCAACCAGCCTTGGCAGTAAACGTTCCCGCCCAAGCCGCACGAAAAAGCTAAAACCCCGATGACAGGCGCCATCGCCATCAAAGCCCAGGGGAAGCGCCGCCTCATGGCAAAAACTCCTTGGCAAGAATGTTGTCTTTCCGATGACAAACCGTTGCGCATCTGATTGCACTGCGGGAACATCTTGGAAATCTCCCCTTCCCACTGCACCCGGCATGCCGAAGTGGTATTCTCTGTTTCCCTAACTGTTTATTATACGAATTCTCGCGGCTTTCAGAACGCACGTTTGCCCGAATTGTTTCGTTTTTGCAACATTTTGATGCCTAAACGGGCAGGTAATTGACGCAGGATAGGGCGGACATTTTTCGGACGATTGGCTCCTGGAGCCTGTTAAACCCGAATTCCAGGCATGACCTTTTTACAAACGCATTCGCATAGGACACCGCCATGCTTACCGTCGTTTTGCTGATTTGCTCCAACACGTTCATGACCATCGCCTGGTACGGGCATTTGAAATTCAAAACCGCCCCGGTGTTTGCGGCGATTTTGATCAGTTGGTCGATTGCCTTCTTCGAGTATTGCTTTCAAGTGCCAGCCAACCGATACGGTTACGCCGATTCGCACGAGGGGGTTAGCGTGGCCGATCCAAATGCCGACCCAGCGTCAACTTCGTGGTGGCAGCGCGTGTGGAATGCCAAATTTAGCAGTCCACAATTGAAGATCATCCAAGAGGCCATCACCATTACCGCGTTCGTTCTGTTCAACGCCCTGTATTTGAAAGACGCCATTCGTCTCACCGATTGGGGAGCATTCATGCTGATTTTTTTAGCTGTCGTGGTGATGATGGCGCCCCGCTGGGCCGAAGCCAAACCCCCGGAACTTCACGCTGGGGTTTCACCGCCCAGTCAAACATCTTCGCCTCAGCAGCCAGCCGACGTAGCAATCGATCACGGCGCCAACAGCAGCCGGCCGGGAGATTCCAGATAGCCGATCACTTCATTCAAAAAGCGGCTGGCGGCCGCGCCGTCGACCAGCCGATGATCGTAGGACAAGCTCAACGGCATCGTCAGCCGCGGCTCAATTTTATCGTCTGCCGTCACGACGGGCACTTTCCGCGAGCGGCCCGCTAAAAGAATGGCCACCTGGGGATGATTGATAATCGGCGTGGAATATTGCCCGCCGACCGCGCCCAAATTGCTGATGGTAAAAGTTCCGCCGCGCAAATCGTCCAGGGATTGCTGGCCGTGGCGAACTTTTTCAGCCAGGGCTTGAATGCCCTGAGCAATTTGCGGGATCGAAAGGGCATCGACACCGCGCAACACCGGCACAATCAGGCCGCGTTCGGTATCCACCGCCACGCCCAAATTCACGTACTGCTTGTAAATAATCTCGCCCGTTTCCATATCCAGCGAAGCATTCAGCGTAGGATGTTGCTTCAACGCCATGGAGACGGCTTTGAGCACAAACGCCAGGGACGTGAGCTTGATGCCAGAGTGCGAGTAGGCGGCAGCGCTTTCTTTCCGCAGCCGCTCCAGTTCGGTAATGTCGGCGTCATCGAAGTTCGTCAGATGCGGAATGGTCGTGGCCGAGCGGACCATGTTTTCCGCAATGGTTTTGCGGATTTTGCTCATCGTCTCGCGGCGGACAATGCCGTAGTTGTCGCGCTCCGCCGGGCCGGTGCTGGGCGAAGCGGCCCTGCCCGACGTGGCGGCCACTTCGTTGGCGTGCCGCACGGCGTTAATCACGTCTTCCCGCGTGATGCGGCCGTCGGGACCGGTGCCGTGAACACGGTCCAGGTCCACGCCCAATTCTCGCGCCAAACGGCGCACCGCCGGACCCGCCGGCGCGGTCGTGGACGAATGGCCGGCGTGATCATCCGCCTCATCCTCGGCCGATGCCGCCGCTACATTTACAGCTTGATTGCCCGAATTGGTCGGCGGAGCCGCGGATGGCGCGGCCACACCTTGCACTGCCGCGGAAGAACGGCCATTGCCGTCAGATTCCCGCGCTGTTTGCGGGGGTGCCGATGGTTTTGCTGGAGTGGAAGCGGTGGGTTTTGGAGCCGGAGCCTTGACTGGTGCAGCTTTAGTCGGTGCAGCCGGCGGCTTGGCCGCCGCGGGGGGAGCTTTTGAAATTGCCGCCGTGCCTTTGGCTGGTGCGGTTGGACCTTTTGCCGCCGCGCCTGCGCCCGGTGCAGCGGCTTCCAGCGACAGAATCACTTGCCCCGGCTTCACCGTTTGGCCCTTGGCAACGTGAATCTTCGTCACCTTCCCCGCGGCATCGCAGGGAACGGAAATCACCGCTTTGTCGGTCTCGATTTCGATGACATCTTGCTGGGCTTTGACGACATCGCCTTCGCCCACAAGCACGGAAACAATATCGCCCGATTCGATGTTTTCGCCCAAGTCGGGCAGCTTAAAGTCGGCCATTGGCGATAGCAGGAGTCAAAGTTCAAGGTTTAATAATGTCAGACAGGGACAAATCCGCTTGCAGTTTAGCAGCTTCACGCAAACAGCGGATCCATTTTCTCCGGGTTAATGCCCCACTGCTCAATGGCTGCCGCCACTCGGGATCGGTCTATTTTGCCTAATTCTGCCAGCCGGTACAGGGCGGCCACGGCAATGCATTGGGCATCCACTTCGAAGTGCCGCCGCAAGTTCGCTCGGGTTTCGCTGCGACCGAAACCGTCTGTCCCCAGGGCGAACAAGCCGCCTGGAATCCAGGGATCGATTTGCTCGGCCACTGCCCGCACGTTGTCCGAGGCGGCGATAAACGGCCCCTGTAAGCCGCCAACCAGGTGCTCGATGTAACTTACCTTAGGGCGTTGATTCGGGTGCAGCATGTTCCAGCGACGGCAGGCATGGGCCTGCTTGCGGAGTTCTTTGTAACTGGTGACACTCCACACCGTGCTGCCAATGCCAAACTTTTCGGCCAGCAGTTTTTGGGCGTGCAACACGCTCCGCAAAATGGCGCCGCTTCCCAACAGTTGCACGTGCGGTTTGTCGCCGCCCGATTTGCCTTCGGGCGCTTCCACGGTGCTCAGCTTGTACATGCCCCGGATAATGCCGTCTTCGATTTCACCCGGTTTGGAGCCCGCGGGCATGGCCGGCATTTCATAATTTTCGTTGTGAATCGTGATGTAATAAATGCCATCTTCGCCATCCTGAAACATCCGCTTCATGCCGTCGAGAATGATGACCGTGCTTTCATACACAAACGCCGGGTCGTAAGCCCGCACCGTCGGATAAGCGATGGCAAATAAATGGCTGTTGCCGTCCTGGTGTTGCAAGCCCTCGCCGTTTAGCGTGGTCCGTCCGGCCGTGCCGCCGAACATGAAGCCGCGGGCCCGCATGTCGCCGGCCGCCCAAATCAAGTCGCCGATGCGCTGGAAGCCGAACATCGAGTAGTAAATGAACATCGGAATCATCGGCACGCCGTGAGCGGAATAGGCCGTACCGGCGGCAATGAACGACGACATCGAGCCGGCTTCGGTAATTCCCTCTTCCAAAATTTGCCCGTCGACGGCTTCGCGATAATAGAGCATCTGATCCATGTCGACCGGCTCGTACAATTGCCCGGCATGGGCGTAAATGCCGCATTGGCGGAACAGCGGATCCATGCCGAACGTGCGCGATTCGTCAGGCACAATGGGCACGATGTACTTGCCGATTTTTTTGTCTTTCAAGAGTGCCGCCATCAGCGTAACCACGCCTGTGGTGGTGGAAACTTCCCGGCCCACGCTCTTTTCGATGAACGGTCGATATTCCTCCAACGGCGGCGTTTGCAATGTGGGCGACTTCGTGGGCCGCGTGGGTAAATAACCGCCTAAGGCTTGCCGCCGGGCGTGCAAGTATTTCATTTCCGGCGTATCGGGCGCGGGTTTGTAAAACGGCGCTTTCGCCACTTCGTCGTCCGAAATGGGAATGCCGAAGCGCGAGCGGAACTCGCGCAGCTCCTGCTCATTAACCTTCTTCACCTGATGGGTAATGTTGCGTCCTTCGCCGGCTTCGCCCAAGCCATAGCCTTTAATAGTTTTGGCCAAAATGACCGTCGGCTTTCCGGTGGTTTCAACCGCGGCTTTGAAGGCGGCAAAAACTTTTTCCGGGTCGTGGCCACCGCGGCGAAGTTTGGCCAGTTTTTCGTCCGAAATATTTTCCACCAGCTTGGCCAACTCCGGGTACTTGCCGAAAAAGTGCTTGCGAATGTAACTGCCTGGCGCGACCACGTATTTTTGAAACTCGCCGTCGACCACTTCCCCCATGCGCTTAATCAGCAGGCCGCTTTCGTCCTTTTCCAACAGCGCGTCCCAATCATCTCCCCACACCACCTTAATCACGTTCCAGCCAGCGCCGCGGAAGATGGCTTCCAACTCCTGAATGATTTTTCCGTTGCCGCGCACGGGGCCGTCCAACCGTTGCAAGTTGCAATTCACGACGAAAATCAGGTTGTCCAAATTTTCCCGCGAGGCCAGCGTTAAAGCGCCCAGTGTTTCCGGTTCGTCGCTTTCGCCGTCGCCGACAAAACACCACACTTTTTGATTGGTCGTGTCTTTAATCCCCCGGTCTTCCAGATATTTATTGAACCGCGCTTGATAGATCGCCATGATGGGGCCCAAGCCCATCGACACCGTCGGATATTCCCAAAAACTGGGCATCAACCACGGGTGCGGATAGCTCGACAGGCCCCCTTCGGGCTGCAACTCTTGGCGAAAGTTCGTGAGCTGATCTTCCGTCAGCCGGCCCTCCAAATAGGCCCGCGCGTAAATACCCGGCGCCGCATGCCCCTGAATGTAAACCTGATCGCCGGAGAAATTTTCGCCGCGCCCTTTGAAGAAGTGATTGAATGCCACCTCGTACAACGTGGCCGCCGATGCATACGTCGAAATGTGTCCGCCAATGCCGTCGTGCTCTCGATTGGCCCGCACCACCATGGCCATGGCGTTCCAGCGGATAATGCTTTTAATGCGCCGCTCGATTTCACGGTTGCCCGGATACGGCGGCTGCCGATCGACAGGAATCGTGTTCACGTACGGCGTGGTCGCGCTGAAGGGCAGCTCCACCCCCGCCTGATGGGCCGTTTCGTTCAGCTTGGCCAACAGAAAGTTAACGCGCTCTGGGCCTTTGCTTTCCAATACGTATCGGAGTGAGTCGAGCCATTCGACGGTTTCCGGCGGATCGGAATCTACAGTGCTGGAGGGCTGATTGGTGTCGGGCGATTCAGAAGCGACTTCCTCCGTCGGCCGCGCAACCTCTCCTTCGGTTTCGTCAACCGAATTCGCGGCGTCCTGGGTTACTTCGTCCAACAGATCATCAGTTCCTTGGTCTGCCGCGCCGTTCTCGGCCGCGCCGTTGCCGGCAACGCCGTGAGCGGCTGAGTTCGATCGGGTTTTTCCTTGGGCCATAAGCCAATGCTTCCTAGTTGAACGCTCAGCGTACCCACTCCACCCTATCTCCCTCATTATCTAGCACTTAGGGCGATTCGTAAAGGGCGCTGGGGGCACGCTGTTTGCAACTGCGACCGGTTCCATCACGTTCCCTGGGAATTGTACCCCGCCGCTCACTTTCCGGCAGCTTACTTTTCCACAGCTTTTGGGCGGTAGATTTCCGTGGCCACGCCCAAAAACGCTTCGCTGGCAAACGCGACGGTCTCGCTAAGCGTCGGATGCGGATGGATCGATTCGGCCACATCGCGGGCGGAGCATCCCATTTCGATGGCCAGCACACCCTCGGCCACCAACTCGCCGGCCCCAGCGCCCACAATTCCCACGCCCAGCAGGCGCTCCGATTCCGGATCGATGAGAAATTTCGTCAGCCCCTCGGCGCGACCCAGCGATACCGCCCGGCCGCTGGCAGCCCACGGATAACGCACCACTTCGATTTGCCGCCCCTCGCGCTTGGCTTGCTCCTCAGTTAAGCCGGCCCAGGCAATTTCCGGATCGGTAAAGACGACGGCCGGTATGGCGCGCGGCTCGAAAACCGCCGGCTCGCCGTGGAGGCTTTCCACCGCCACTTTGCCCTGATGGGCCGCTTTGTGCGCGAGCATGGGTTCGCCCGCCACATCGCCGATGGCCAGAATTTGCGGATCGTCGGTGCGCTGCGACAAATCGGTCAAGGCGAAGCCCCGTTTATCGAGTTTGACCTTGGTGTTTTCCAAGCCGATGCCGTCGCTATTCGGCCTCCGGCCCACGGAAACCAGCACGCGGCTGAAAGTCTCTGTGCGTTCGTTGCTGCCGTCGGCATTTTGCAGCTTGACTTCAATCGCATCTTTTTTGTCCGTCAGCCCCACCACTTTTGTGCTCAGCAAAATCGATTTAAACAGCTTTTCCACGTGGCCGTGCAATGGGCGAACCAAATCCCGATCGGCCCCCGGCAGCAGGCCATCGGTCAACTCGACCACCGTCACTTTCGATCCCAACTCGGCATACACCGTCCCCATTTCCAGTCCAATGTAACCGCCGCCTACAACCAATAGCGACTCGGGCACGTCGGCCAATTCCAATGCTCCGGTCGAATCCATCACCCGCGGGGTCGGCAAATCGAAAATCGGAATTTTAATAGGGCGCGAACCGGTCGCTAAAATGCAATGATCGTACGTCAGCTCTTCGGTATGTCCCGGCTGATCGGTGCGCTCCAACCGCAACGTAGTCGAGTTTTCGAACCAGCCGCGCGCTTGAATCACTTGCACCTTGCGGCGCTTCGCCAGTTGCGCAAGGCCGCCCGTCAGCGTTTGGATCACTTTGTCCTTGCGGGCCCGGAGCGCGTCAATGTTGATTTTTGGCCGCGAAAATTCGACGCCCCACTCGGCCATTTCCTGGGCTTCATCAATCACTTTCGAAACGTGCAGCAAGGCCTTCGATGGAATGCATCCGCGCAGCAGGCACACGCCGCCCAGCCGCGGTTCGCGCTCCACCAATGTGACCTGCATTCCCAGGTCGGCCGCCAAAAAAGCCGCTGCATAACCGCCCGGTCCGCCCCCTAAAACGACAACTTCAGAATGCATAAAACAGGTTCGACGAAAGTTGAAATTCGAATGCCGAAAATATGACCCCGCACCCCTCAGCCGCGTTCGCGCGGTCAGGCGAACGTAAGGGTACGGATTGCGAACCAATTAGTGTCCTGACTAACGCCTGTATCGTCAAGGATGGCCGGATCATGGTAGTGGGCCAATTTGAACATAGCCCGACTGTGTCAGTCGGGAAAAGCGGCTGTCGGAATTTCAAACTGACCTACCACCCGGATCACAGTGCCTGGTGGGAATACTTTCGTAATTCAAATCGGGCCGATGAAATTCAGACCTGCTTTGTGTATCCTGATAAATTCCGCATTTTACAAGGTTTCTTCCGCCTGCATCACATGGTCGACAACGCGCCGGTTAAAACGCTGCAATTCAAAGGCCTCACGATCGAAGGCTATTCCCGCGCCGCCGTCCAAACCTATTGGCGAATTCCGGAATTGAAGCTCGGTTTCGATCTCGGCCTGCAACCCTGGACGTTCATGGGCACCGACACCTGGTTTGTATCGCATTGCCATCTCGATCACGTGGCCGCCCTGCCCGTTTACGTGGCCCGCCGCCGCCTGATGAAAATGTCGCCACCCACCATTTACTTGCCCGAATATGCCATTGAACCCGTCGAGCGCATTCTGAGGTCGTTCACCCGGCTCGATGGCGGCCGCATGCCTTGCCAATTGGTGCCCACCAAACCCGGCGACGAAATCGAGCTTTCGCGCGAACACGTTGTAACGGTGTCGGCCACCGAACATCGCGTGCCGTCGTTGGGTTTTGTGGTCTGGGATCGGCGGCGAAAGTTGAAGCCGCAATATCAGCAACTCAGCGGCGAACAAATTCGAGACCTGCGAATGAGCGGCGCCGACGTGACTGACGAAGTCCGCGTGCCCCTGCTGGCTTACGTGGGCGATAGCGCGCCTGCGGGCTTGGACCGCTGTCCGGCCATGTACGAAGCCCGCGTGTTGATTACCGAACTGACGTTTATCGCCCCGTCGCACCGCAAAGAAAAAATCCACAAATTTGGCCACATCCACCTGGACGACATCATCGAGCGTCGCGAAAAATTTCATAATGAGTTGATCATCGCGTCGCATTTCAGCGCCAGGTACACGGCCGAACGCATTCGCCGCATGGTCCAGCGCAAAATTCCCGACATGTTCCAGGGGCGACTTTATCTATGGGCTTAAAGATGAGTAGCCAGCCGTCAGACTTCGGCGAGCTCGGTCGAGCCGCGGTCAGTGATCCATTAGCCCCCGGCTCCGCCGCCGAGCGAACGCAAAAACAGATTGATCGAAAGATCCAACCGCCCCGTTCCGCTTACATTCACGTCCCCTTTTGCCGGCATCGGTGTGGATATTGTAATTTCACACTCCTGGCTGGCCGCGGCGATTTAATCGAACCGTTCCTTGCCGCCCTGGAAATAGAATTGAGTTGGTTGGGACAGCCGCACGAGGTCGACACTTTGTTTTTGGGCGGCGGCACACCCACGCATTTACGCGGCCAGCCATTGCGGCGGCTGTTGGAAATTGTGATGCGCTGGCATCCGCTGGCCAACCGCAACCGGGCCCGCAATGGCGGACAGAACGCGGAATTCAGCGTCGAAGCCAATCCGGCTGATCTGGATGCGGAAACAATCGCCATGCTCGCCGATTACGGCGTCACGCGGATCAGTCTCGGGGCCCAATCGTTTCATTCCGAAAAGCTGCGGCTGTTGGAGCGCGATCATCAACCCGGTGACATCGCAAAAGCAGTGCAACTCGCGCGAAACCGTGGCTTGGATGTATCGCTCGATCTCATGTTCGGCGCGCCCGGCGAAACGCTAGCAGCTTGGCAAAGCGATTTGCATGCGGCGCTGCAACTTGCGCCAGATCACATTTCCACCTACGGCTTAACTTTCGAGCGCGGCACAGCGTTCTGGAGCCGTTTGCAACGGGGCGCACTGGCGAAAGTCGACGAGGAAACCGAGCGGCAAATGTACGCCGACGCCATCGACCGCTTAACCGCCGCGGGCTTCGAGCATTACGAAGTTTCTAATTTCGCCCGGCCCGGCAAGCGCTGCCGCCACAACGAGGTGTACTGGACCGGCGGCGAGTATTTCGCCGCAGGGCCGGGTGCAGCCCGGCATGTGGCCGGCGTGCGGGAGACAAATCATAAAAGCGTTACGAAGTGGCTACGGTGCATGGAAACAGGCCAATCGCCCGTGGCGGAGCGCGAATACCTGCCGCCGGAAGACAAAGCGCGCGAGTTGCTGGTCTTCGGCCTGCGGCGCTTGGAAGGCGTCAGGCGCGATTGGTTCTTTGCTCGCACGGGCCACGAAATTGATGCGCTGGTCGGCAAACCGCTCGGCCGCTTCGTTGCCGCCGGCCTGCTAACCGACGACGGCTGTCGAATTCAACTCACCCGCGCAGGGCTGTTCGTCAGCGATTCGCTCTGGCCGGAATTCCTACAAAAATGACGAATGCCGAATGTCTAAAGAATGACGAAGCCCAAATGCCCAATTCAACACGATTTGAGCCCCATCATTTGCGCTATTTAGACATTCGTCATTAGGCATTCACCATTTCCTACAAGTGGCTTTCCAGCAGCAGCCGCATTTTGCGCATTTCGCCGACATGGTCGACATCGTCCATCGGAGTAATGTGGACGCACAAAGCCCGATTGTAGTGCGCCAAGCTCAGTTGTGTAATCAGGCGGCTGTATTCAATTTCCCCTTGCCCAATGCGGACCTGCATCTTGTCTTTCGTCGTGTCCCGCAAATGTGTGTGCACTACGTGCTTGAACACGTTGTTATATTGATCGCCTTTGTGCGGTCCGCAAATAAACGGGCTGGGGTCGAGCGTAATGCCCAGGCCTTTCACTTGCTGGCACAACACGACCGCGGTGTTGGGGTCCTGCGAAATACGCCCTTCCTGCGTCAGCACGCCCAGCACGACGCCGTCCTGAATGGCAATCGCGGCCAGTTCGCGCAGCCGTTCAATTTCCGCATTGAACGGCGTTCCCAATTCACCGCTGCGAACGGTAATGGTCACCACCTTGGTCGCTTTCGCCAACTTGCAACAGGCTGCGAACTGGCGATAGTAATTTTCGCCCGGGTCCGGATCGACCGCAAATGCCACCGGCGTTAGTCGCTGCGTATTGCGGCACTGGGCAATGGCCCGATCTAAATCGGCCAGGACGTCCGCCGGCCGTAGGCCGGGGCCCTCGGCGTGAATGCCAATTTCCACACGGTTGAATTCTAAATCGACTAACCGGCTCAGTGCCTCATCGAGCGGCACGCCGGGGAAGCAATCTGTCGAGGCGGCTACAAACACTCCGTTTCTCCTTACTGCTGACAGGCACTATCCGTAGCTTGTCTTTGAGATGCCCGTAGCTTACCGTCCCCGCCCGCTTCATGGCAACACCGGCCCAGCGGATTGAACGCCGCGAGAAAGAACGGCAGAACGTCACTTAAGCCGTTTCTGCATGCCTCCAACAGCCACCGCCCGGTTCACAGTAGTGGCGTGCCTAACTGGCCGAGATGTTGTCGGTAATGCTCGCCGAGTTATTGTCTGGCACAGGGTCGTAACTGCCGTAAGCGCTGAATGTGGTAACCATGGGGCCAGAAAATGTCGGATCGACCTGGGCCGTAATAATGAACGTTTCACTCGCGCCCGACGGCAAAGGACTGTATATCCAATAGCCTGAGATCAAAATATTCGGGTACGGCGAATACGCCGGATCGCCTTGAGCATCAAGAAGCTGAAAAGTATAAGTGCCCGGCACCAAGCTGGCGGAAACGTCCACTGAAGTCACTTCACTTGGCCCGTTGTTGGTTACGACCATCGTATAAACAACGCTGCCCCCTGCGGCGGCGGATCCCGTTGCCCCCGTGATGCTGGAGGCGCCTGCATCGTCGGTAACGGCCACGCTGATGTCGCTTTGCTCGTTGATCACAATCTGATCGTAGGCAACATTGTCATAGTTGATCATGTCGGTGAAGGTTGACGGCGGCGTAATCATGGCCGCGTCCCCCAGGTCGTTGCCGCCCGGTGCGTTTGCCGGGGCGCTGGTAGTCACGAGGTAGGTAATTGATCCGCCCGCCGGAATATTGACAATGTCGTTGATGTTGCCGCTTCCGCTGGCCGTGAAGCCTGACGTGCCGGCTGTGCCCGTAGCCGTAAATTGATCGCTCGACGTTTCACTCCGCTGAATGTGGAGATTGCCGTTCACCGTGTAGGCCCCGCCGATGTAAACCGTGTTCATCACCTGCGCGGCGTTGACATTTTGCGTGCCCGTGTTGCTGACGGTAACGGTGTAAGTGATCGAATCGCCGCCGGCTGTGGCGCTTGCGGCATCGGTCGATACCGTGACTCGCAAATCGTTAGGCTCGACAATGCTGCGCGTGCTTGTCGAAGTATTATTGCTCAGGTTGGTGTCGCTCAGGGGGAAAGTATCGCCGATGGTCGCCGTGTTCGTTAAATCGCCCGAGGCTTCCAAATCCACTTGGGCGGTCACGTGATAAGTAATCGTGGCGCCCGGCGGCAAATTCACTTCGTCATTGATATTTCCACTTCCGCTGCTTGTGCTTCCCGAAGTGCGCGTGCTTTCTCCGGGAAATCCGTCAAAGCTGGCGCCGCCCGTCAAATCGGCGGTGTAGGTGTCGCTGTCGATGCCCACTGGGAAAACATCAGCAACTGACACGTTTGCCGCCGTGCTGGGGCCCGTGTTGCTTACGACGATGGTGTAAGTGGTGGGCAAGCCGGCGTAAACCGTGTCGGTATCGTCGGTCTGAGTAATGGCCAAATCGGTTACCGAAGTCAGCGGGGTGGTTTCCGTCGCGTTGTTATTACCCAGATTGGGGTCCGCCACTGTGTTTGGCGGGGTTACGGTGGCGGTGTCCGACAACAAGTTGCCGTACGGACCGATATTCGCCGCAACTGTGTAAACAATGCTGGCGCCCGAAGGCAGATTGACGAAGTCGTCAATATCGCCCGTGCCGGAGGTAAAGCCCGTCGCGCCGCCGGTGCCAATCGCCGTATACGAATCGCTAGTTATTCCGGAAAGATACGGCAAATATCCGCCGCCTCCACCAATGGTAATCGAACCGCTGCTGCCGGTATTGACCGTGGTGCCGCCGCTGAACGTTGTTGTCCCCGAGCCAAATGTCGCCGAGTTGATCACGGGCGCAGGGGTCATGGCGGCCGGAGAAGCGACCGCCGCATTGCTCGAAGCAACCGCCACATTGTTCGATGCAGCCGCATTGTTGAGCGTCAAGGTTCCGCCATCGAGGATCGTTGTACCTCCCCCCAAATTCAAATCGAATGGACCCGTCAATGATCCGTTGTTGTCGATGATGCCGGTAATCGGACCCGAATTTGACGACCCCGAAAAATCCAATGTTCCCCCATAGACGATGATTCCCCCGCCCCCCGGATTCGTCGGCGAATTGCTAAGGATTAGTGGTCCAGATAATCCGGCCGGGAAATGGTCCACCACTTCTGCCCCAACCACATCCGTCGGTCCGTTGTTGGTGACGGTGATGGTGTAGGTAATGCCGGTGCCCGCCACCGCCGAAGTCACGCCGTCATCAACCGACACCGCCAAATCCGCCGGCGGCGCAATAATGTCGCTGTCCGTCGCCGAGTTATCACTGGGATTGATGTCCGTAACGCCGTCGGGCGGAGCGATCGAGACGGTGTTGCTTAACGTTCCGCTGGCCGTCGGCGAGATGACCGCGGTCAAAGTGTAGTAGACCTCTTGTCCGTACTCGCCTCCCGTAAAACCCAAGCTCGTGTCGGAAAAAGTATCGCCCCCGTGTCCCTGCGCTGTAAAACCGTTTGACCCAGTCACCGTAAAACTGGCGATGGAACTAGGCACCGTGTCGGATAGAACCGCATGTTGGTACGCGCTTGGGCCGCCCAGCACCGCGCTGATCGTATAGGCTACCGCATTTCCCGGCGAAGCGGCGGGAACTCCGTCGCCTATCGAAACGCTTAAGTCAGCTTCCCGGTTCAGCGGGTGCGAATCGATGGCGGTGTTGTCGGCCGGATTGGTGTCAACCGTAAACGGCGGCGGAGTCACCGTTGCCGTATTGACAAACATCCCGCTGCCATTCGGGCCGGCATCGCCGGTAATCTCGTACTCAATCGAAGAGCCCGGCGCCATGGTCACCGTGTCTTCCAGCGAGTTGCCGGTGAATCCATAACCAAACTCATACGGGTAAACCAACTGGCTTTGCGCCCCGTCCGATGGGAAAGCTCTGAAGCCGTAATCATCAAAGGACGATGGAAAAATATCGGAAACTTTCGCGCCATGAACGGTAGTCGATCCGTTGTTCGTGACCGTTACGTAGTATTCCAGCCAGGAACCCAAGTCACCTGGGATGAGCGTGGCATTGCCAGTGTCGCCCATCGTGATGGAAAGATCGGTTAATTGGTACGGCGTGGCATCGACATTCACCCGGCCGCTGCCCCAACTGTACAGTTTGTCGAGCACTAATCCGCCGGTAATGCCTAGCGCAGCGCTGCCGCCAATGTTGAGATTATGATTTCCCAGCAAATACAGCGCTGCTTTGGGCCCATAGACCTGACCGGTCAAATTCACCGTGCCGCCGGCAAACACCAACT
>DATJYL010000052.1 GCA_035499655.1 Pirellulales bacterium | reverse complement strand
GCCTCTGCATTTTTTGCGATCACCCGAGCGTCACAGGTATTCGGTCGAAGGTGATGCATGTCGGCAAGCAGAATGGCAAACAAAGAAGACCGCCACTAACGCGACGATCTGGACCTATCAATCAGTTGACCGCAAAGATGTAATGGCGGTCGTTCGCGTTGATTTAGATGATGGCAATAAGACCTACAGGCCTTACTACTACACCGGCAAATTCTGGCAGCGTGGCGATCCGCCAGGCAAGCTGCCACTTTACGACCTGCCATCAATTCCGACTGCATCGAAGGTATATATCGTCGAGGGCGAGAAGTGTGCTGAGGCAGCAAAGCAACTTGGCTTTGTAACGACTACATCTGCACACGGCGCAAATGGTGGCAAAAACACTGACTGGTCGCCGCTCGCCGGCAAAGAAGTAATTCTACTACCTGACAGTGATCCGGCGGGAGAGATGTACGCTACATCAGTTGCTAGATGGCTTTCCAAACTAACCCCTCCTGCAAAGTGTCACATAAAGCGGCTTCCAGGTCTCTCTCCTAGCGGTGATATTTGTAATTTTATCGCCGCATGTGGAGATCAAGGCAAAACCGATTCAGAGATCGCAGCCAATATCGAGGCACTGCCGTTGTGTGAGTTATTGCCTGCCACTGCTGATGTATCGACATCGCAAAAGGAGGATGCGAGCGAGCTTGATCCTGGTGATGAAGCCCGCTCTTTTCTGAAAACCACCGAAACGGACGGAGTGCCTTGTCTTCAATATCACAATGAAACATGGCTCCATTGGAGAAGAGGAGCGTACCGGATCATCCCGCAGTCAGAAGTAAGGGCACAAGTAATTCGGTCTCTGGATGTGGTTTATCGAAAGCTATCCAGCGGAAACACGAACAACGTCTGTGACCACCTTCGCGCACAAGCAATGCTTAGCACGCAGCATGATCCACCATGCTGGATCTGCGAAGTACCAACTGACTGGCCCGCTGACGAGATTTTAGCAACCAGGAATAAATTAGTTCACCTGCCGTCGCTCGTCGAAAGCAAGGACGATTATCAGATCAATTCAACTCCGAGGTTCTTCGGAACCGCTGCCCTGGAGTTTGACTTTGATCCGCAGTTTCCGGAACCCAAAGAGTGGCTTTCATTCCTTCATAGTCTGTGGGGCGATGATATACATTCGATCGAGGTTCTACAGGAATGGCTGGGATACCTGCTTACCCAAGACACCCGTTATCAAAAAATCCTATTGCTACTAGGACCAAAGCGTAGCGGGAAGGGGACAATTGCTCGTGTCTTGCGAGAATTAGTTGGTCGAGCCAATGTTGCTGGCCCGACACTTGCAAGTTTTTCCCAAAATTTTGGGCTTTGGCCGCTACTCGGAAAGTCTGTAGCTATCATCTCTGATGCTAGGTTGAGTCATAAGAGCGACCAAGCGATCATTGCCGAACGCCTTTTAAGCGTCAGCGGTGAAGATGCCGTCACTGTCGATCGGAAGTTTTTGGAGCCGGTTACATGCAAGCTTTCGACCAGGTTGATAATCCTCACCAACGAATTGCCGCGGCTCTCGGATTCGAGCGGAGCCCTGGCGGGGCGGTTTATCGTGCTGCGGCTGACCGAAAGCTTCTTCGGCCGCGAGGATACCGATTTGACGCAGAAACTCCTGGTTGAATTGCCCGGAATCCTTCTTTGGGCAATTGAAGGCTGGCGGCGACTCCGCGAGCGTGGTCGGTTCGAACAGCCGCGTGGCGGTGAAGAGCTGGTTGAGGATATGCACGATCTTGGCAGTCCCATCGGTGCCTTCGTGCGTGAGCGATGTTTGATCGGGCCAGAATACGAGACATCAATCTGCAGCTTGTATTCAGAGTGGAAACGATGGTGCGAGATCGTGGGACGCCGAGATCCTGGGACCGAACAAATTTTTGGGCGCGACCTCACCACCGCTATTCCGGCGATTCGCCGGGTTCGCAAGAACACAAGTGGTGTACGAGAAAGGTTTTATGTCGGAGTAAAGGCTCATGCTGCATGACGACAGGTCCGCGACGGTCCGCGGCCCTGGGCATTTTACGCGCACGCGCGCACGAGAAGGAATAAATTAAAGAATGGGCGAAAAGAATACTCAAATAGCGCACAATGGACAAGGCCGCGGACCGTCGCGGACCACAAGCTGGCCGCCGGCATGGCTGAGTCAATCAGTTCAACTCCCGGACGAAATTCCCAATCCCGCAACCGGCGAGCCGATTGGCGCGGATGACTCTGACTCCCCAGGGCGTTGCCGAGAAGTCACTTGCGGCCAAGCCGCTCTTTGCCTGTGCGGATCGGCGAGATTCATAGACGTTCCGATTCACAGTGGTCGATCGACTCGGCGCGACTGTGCTGACTGCGGGAAGTTTGTTGATTTTCCCTTTTGGTATGCGATTGATACTGGACATAAAGACCAGTAAATGGTATGATAGCCGCAATGGCAAAAAGACAGTGTAACAAACTAACGGACCAACTGCGGCAAGCGATCGACGATTGTGGCCTAACGCGATACGAAATTGCCATGCGAACCGGCATCGACGAAAGCGCCCTGGCAAAGTTCTACAATGGCCGTCGAGGACTTTCGATGGAAGCACTTAATGCTCTCGGCGAATTCCTACATTTGAAAATCGTATTGGGCAGAACATCAGACATGAAAGGTAAATGACATATGGCCAGCATTTCAAAGGATGGCAACGGAAACCGCACGATCCAGTTTGTGGCCGGTGACGGTCGGCGTCGGTCGATCCGCCTGGGTAAGTTGCCATTGAAGGCTGTGCGGGAAATCAAAACCAAGGTCGAATCGCTAAACGGGGCGGCAGTGGCCCGGATCGGCTGGGATAAGGAAACGGCCGAATGGGTCGGTGGCTTGGAGTCGACTTTGTACGACAAGCTGGCTAAGGTCGGATTGGTGCCCAAGCGTGCCGCACCGGAAAAGGCCACGCTGGGACCGTTCATCGACGGCTACATCGCCAAGCGTACAGACGTAAAGCCGAACACAAAGCTTCACTTGGAACGTGCCCGCCGGGATTTAGTGGGATACTTTGGGACCGACAAGCCCCTGGCGGACATGACGGAAGGCGACGCCGACGAATTCCGGGTAGCAATTCGCAAGCGTCTGGGTGAAAACACTGTCCGACGCACCTGTGGCCGCGCCCGGCAATTCTTTCATGCCGCGGTAAAGCGGCGATTGATTGTCAGCAACCCATTTTCGGAAATGAAGGGTATCAACGTGATGGCCAACAAAGCCCGCGAATACTTCCTGAGCCAGTCCGATGCCCAAAGGGTTATCGAAGCCTGCCCGGATGCCCAATGGCGGTTGCTGTTCGCTCTGAGTCGCTATGGCGGTTTACGTTGCCCGTCAGAGCATCTTGGTTTGCGATGGGCGGACGTGGACTGGGAGCGTGGCCGGTTGACCGTTCACAGCCCCAAGACGGAACACCACGAAGGCAAGGGCGAAAGGACGATTCCGATATTCCCCGCCCTACGGCCGCACCTAGAAGCGGTATGGGAGCAAGCTGAGGCGGGAACTGAATACGTCCTTACAAGGTACCGAGACCCCAATGCGAACCTGCGGACGCAATTCGAGCGGATCATCCGTAAGGCCGGTCTGACGCCGTGGCCCAAGCTGTTCCAGAATCTGCGTAGCACGAGGGAGACCGAACTGGGCGATATGTACCCTATCCATGTGGTTTGCTATTGGATGGGCAATACGCAGGCCGTGGCGGCGAAGCACTACTTACAAGTTACCGATGCTCACTTTGACGCCGCGTGCAGCGCGCTGCACAATCCGGTGCAGTATGCAGCCGATTCGATTCGCATCGATTCGCAAAAAAAAATGCCGCACCCCGTTTCTTCCGAAGAATGCGACGGGATGCGGCAGTTTACAAGTGTCCTAGCTCCCCGAGTAGGACTCGAACCTACGACCCAGCGGTTAACAGCTTGCCTTGGGAGCCGGCTGAAAAGCCTGTTTTTCCCGAACAATACTGCGATTCTAGCGTGCTGACGCGGGATTGCAAGCCATTGCACACGATTGCTGTTTTTCTCGAAGAATAGCTGTAGTGCGGAATGCGAAACCGGTAGACTACCGGATTTGCTTTGTGTTCAGGTGTTCACTGTCATAGGGGCTTTGCCCAATAATTCCCTTTTGCCCGCTAATTGGTCCGTCTGCCCGCTAATTCGACTACCGCAACTTTGTATCCGGGCAGATGCGTCTATATAAAACGTCGTCGTCGGACCGCTTGCCCTTCGCGTGTTCAGCTTCCGCATCAGTGCCGACAAACAACTCCGAAAAGTACATGCAGCACCCTGCATTGTTTTCTCGTCTACCCAAATGTTCGAGTGCAATATGTGGAAGCGATGATAACCGATGCCCCTCCTCGTCTAGATAATACTCTTCATCGCGAGCCCAGCCGAAATTCTGCTTTGACGAAGTGATGATAAGACCGTCAGCGGGAAATCGCTCGACAATCTTACCAGTGTCGCTTGGAAGCTCTGGATAGCCAGGCACCTCCCACACGATCAATGCCCATCCATGAAA
This sequence comes from Pirellulales bacterium, assembly GCA_035499655.1. NCBI lineage: Bacteria > Pseudomonadati > Planctomycetota > Planctomycetia > Pirellulales > Pirellulales bacterium. Next base: position 3,113 of record DATJYL010000052.1, on the reverse strand, counting down.
GCCGTCTGGGAATTCACGTACTTCTGGCGGACGCTGCTGGCTGCATCCGACAAGCAGCAAGTATAGAACAAGCAGATAGATCGGTTTCATACCCCGTATTGTAGCCGATGGGCGTCCGTCTATCCTAAGCGGGTTCGCTCGGCAATTCTCGGCAGAGAATTCATTTCTAGCCAGCCGTAGCAAAAGAGGGGTTTAGGGGTGTAAAATGACGCCCGCAGGGGTACATACCCCCGTTGTGTTCCTGAAAAACTATTGCCTAGAGGTGACGCGATGGCTGAGGAGATTGACTTACGACAAGAAGTAGGAAGGGCGTTTGGTGACCAGATAGAAGACGGCTACCTTATTCACTTGCTCTACCGAATGATCGAAAACATTGAACGGTATAAATCAACCGCATCCGAACTGGAAAGCCGTGCCGCATCGTTGTTGAAGGAACAAATCAGGCCACAAGATGCCATCGAAACTCTACAGGGGGTAGCAAGGAACTGCCGAGCCAACGCCGAGCAACTACAGGAAGTATTCAAAGCAGACTTGGTGAAGTTTTCAAAGGCATATAGGAAGAAAGCTTAGTTCTACCGAATACCTTACGGGAAACGTGGAATTTATTAGCAGCGTACCTGGTAACCGACCCCGCTCGATTCGATAAACAAGATTTAGAGGAGCATGATTTGAACGTTGTCTTTCAGTCCGGCCGCTACAAGTCGATTGTGGCACCGTTTAAGTGGAACGGAATTCCTAATTTTGCAGTTCTTACTGGACCAAATGGAGCAGGCAAAACGCAGATTCTCCAATTGATTTCTGACGGGATCGCAATTCCCGGACAACCACAGAAAGCAAGACTTGATGGGTTCCCGATAAAGAGAGAAGAAGCACTGTTTATACGAAAATGGGAGCTAGGCGGTGACCATCTCGCGACTCAGGATTCTGTTTCTAAGGCCCTAATGAGTTATTACCGGGGTGAATTTCGGAAGAATCAAGGTGGGCGTACAGTTCGGATTCAACAAGTCGTCCAAAAAAGAACTGGCAAATCCTTAAGTGTATTAACCGAAGACGAAATACTGAACGTTTTGCCACCCGAGGCTCTTTTTCAAGAACGGCACGGATTCAATGCAGTCTTAAGTGGTCTCGCACAAGCGTGTGAACACTACTATCTCGCAAGGTTAGAATTGATATTGTCGGCTTGCGAGGCGAAGCAACAGACACCAACTGAGGAGCAAATAATCCAAGCTATCGGAGTGCCGCCGTGGCAACAAGTTAATCGGTTGCTTTCAGCCGCTGGAATTGAACTTAAATTTAATTCGCCCGAAGGGACTGGATTGAAGGTTATATATAAGCTTCGGATAATTGGCCCTCAAGGTGTTCCCATTTTGCCAAATGATCTATCCTCAGGCGAAATGACATTGGTGGGGCTCATCCTTCTTTTCTTCAATTCACGACATAATGGAATTGTTCCAAAGTTACTGCTCTTAGATGAACCAGATGCCCATCTACATCCTGCGGTTATTCGTAGTTTTTATCATGGTTTGAGGGACGTAATCGGTAAAGAGTTTGGCTGCCGCATCGTCGCGACAACTCATCGTCCTGATACGGTAGCCCTTCTTAACCGTGAAGAACTGTTCGAGGTGTTTCCAACAGGCGAACGCATTCGACCCGTGAGGTCTATCGAAGCTACGCTAGCCCGACTTTCCGCAAATCTAGTAGCAGTGCTAAAGAATACGCGGTGCGTTTTGGTCGAGGATGAAGACGACGTTATCTTCTACAACATTGTGCGAGACCTGATCGCGTCGGAAACCGAAACGTCACTTGATCCGCTGCCGGTGTTCCAGCCGGCATCAACCGGTATGGGGAAAGATAAAGTCGCAGGTGGATGTACGGTAGTCGGGGAATGGGTGAAAAAGCTTGCCGCATCCGGTCTCGGACAATTATTGCACGGCGTGATAGATCGTGACCGCGACAATCCATCTACTGACAATGTCCATCTATTGCCACGGCACAGCATCGAAAATTACATTTTTGATCCACTCGTTGTGTATGAATGCCTGCTCAACCAAAGCAAACCGCCGTTGGTGGAGGGCGTTTCGTTAGTCGCGGGCGAAAGCTGTAAAATCAAAGAGTTGCCGAACGAGTTATTACAGCGGATCGTTGACCATATTTCGCAACCCGTATTGGCGAAAATTAACGACGGATCAGCTCAGTCCATGACTGTAACTTTTACTAATGGAAAAGTCGTTAATTATTCCACAGTCTTTCGCGACAAACGAGGGCACGATCTTTCTCAGAGAGTGTATGAAGTACATCAGACGACCAGACCGCAGTTATTGGAGGCGATGAAACGCCTGCGATTGGTGCCGAAAGAACTTGTGGATATGTTCCAGGCAATCATTGGACCCGTTCAAACGTAACTGTATAAGTTGTAATAGAGTACCTACAGCATGTTCAATTGGTGGAATTTACTAACTTTGAAAGTGGTATGGGGCAGGATCGGGAAACAACACGGCGTCCGGTAGGACAGCCAGTTCCACCCGGCGGGGTTCAATGCCGGCCCGGCGATGGTGTTCGGCTTCGGACCATGTTTGCCGCAATGCGGCCGTGGCCCGGGCAATCTCATCCAAGGTGGGCAGATAGAATTCTTGGGGCTGGGGCATGGCCTGACTCGCACTGGACGGGTTTGATCTTTACCGCCTTGGGGCCTTTGCGGGTAGACTGTATTTCAAACTCCACCCTCCGATGAACCAGTGTTTGGTCGAACGGAAGAAGTTCCGCCAAATCGTCACGATGGAAAAAGATGCTGCGGCCGTCTGCGGTAAGGATGAAACCGAAGCCACGGTCGAGCTTGACATTGGTTACCATGCCTTGCATCGTTGCATCCCAAAATAAAACTGTGGCACCGGGGGGTTGGACATTCCTGGTGCCACAGACACTTCCACCGGAGCTACTGTCCGGAAGATTCGTTATCAGCCGCTGCCGCCAGTGCTGTCAGTCGGCGCTTAAAACCAGCCACCCATCGGCGCATTAAAACCAGCCAGCTTGAGCACGGACGATTTGGCCTAATGGCCTTCTTAGCGGCAATTGCCGCGGAAGGAGGCCAAGATGGCGAATCGACTCAAGATGGC
>DATJYL010000051.1 GCA_035499655.1 Pirellulales bacterium | reverse complement strand
CGCGGCAATAAATAGCGTGATGCAGCCCACATAGGCAATCACCAACAGCACTTCCTGCGTGAACACCGGGTAGCAACGGCCCACCAAATACACGCCGGCAGCCACCATTGTGGCCGAATGCACCAAAGCCGAAACAGGCGTCGGGCCTTCCATGGCGTCAGGCAACCAAACCTGCAGCGGAAATTGTGCGCTCTTACCCACACAACCACAGAAAATGCCCAGGCCGGCCACGACCAGCAATCCGTAGCCCAAGCCATCCGTCCGCCAGTCGTTCATTTCCGAAGCAATTTCCGATTGTGCGGCGGCATCGCCTCCCATTTGGCGATGATCCTGCACGATTTCGGCCACTTTGTCGCCGGCGGCCGACTTCACCATGCCATCGGGCGGCACCAGCTTGTATCCGTTTTCAGGTGACCGAATCTGACTAAAAATGCCCAGGGCAATCACTCGGCCGTCTGCATCTTTCGTATCGCCAAATGTGAACGTGCCCAACGCGCCGAAGAGCGCCATCAAGCCGATGATGAACCCAAAATCTCCCACGCGATTCACAATAAAGGCTTTATTGGCCGCGTTCGAAGCACTTTTCCGCTCGAAATAAAACCCGATCAAAAAATACGAGCAAATTCCCACCAGTTCCCAAAACACGAACGTCATCGCCAAATTTCCGGAAATCACCAACCCCAGCATGCTGAAGCTAAACAGCGACAGATACTGGAAAAACCGATGGTAGCGTCCCGGCCGTACTAAGTGATGGCCATCGGAAAGCTTCACTTCATGATCCGTCACTTCGTGCAGTTCGTCGTGCATGTAACCGATGGCGTAAACGTGAATGCACGAAGCAATCAGCGTGACCATGCAGAACATGGCCACCGTCAAAGCATCGATGTACCAACCGATGCTGATTTTCAGCTTTCCCACCTCGGCCAGCGTGTACCAATCGCCGCTGTAAGAAACCGGCGGAGTGGCGGCGCGCTCGGTCGGTGCCACGCCTTCCACAGGAGCTTTCGCCAGCGTGCCAACTTCGGTGGCAGCCTCATGCTGGGCTGCAGAAACCGGATGCTGACCCAGCCAACCGCCCAGCGAGATCGCCGATAATATGAACGCCCCAATGATGGCGCCACACGCAACATAAGCCGCCCCCTTGCCATGCGAGCCCATGTGCCGGCCAAAAAACACAATCAACACAAACGACGCAAGCGGCAATAGCCACGCGATTCCTAGCAGCATCGGTAGTGTCGTCGAAAGGTCCATAGGGTTTTTAGAAATGCGTTTCGAGTTTTGCGATTTGAACTTCGATTTCTTCGCGACTAGCCCTTCAGTTCGTCCGCCCGATCAACATCCACCGTCGAATGGTTGTTGTAAAAGTTCAATGTAATGGCCAGCGCCACCGCCGCTTCGGCCGCCGCCAGCACAATCACAAACACGGCAATCAACTGGCCATCCAAGCCGATCGACGCTTGGCCATCGGCATGCAAAATCCGGCTGCCGAATGCAATAAAATTGAGATTCGCGCCATTAAGCACCAGTTCAATGCCCATCAATACCCCCAAAGCATTCCGCTTGGTGGCCATACATACGGCCCCGCAAACAAACAGCACGGCGCCCACTACCAGGTAATGCGTCACTCCAATCGGTTCAGCAAATAAATTCATAATTCGGCTCCGCGATTACCTACCGCTTATGGTTGAGCAAATTTATCCCTCGACTTCGCGCATCACCCTCCGCCGTTTTGCCCGAGCTAAATACGCGGCCCCAATTAGCACTACCAGCAAATGCACCGACACAATCTCAAACGGCAATAAATAGCCCGACAATACTCCGGCCTGTTGCGCGGCCCCGGCTTTCGACAAAGCATCGACTCGCACTCCCAAAAGCCCCTCGCCAACTGCGGTTGTAGTGGGCGCGGCCATTACGGACGGATCGTTGCTCGCCGCTCCTGCATGCCACTGCGGCACACTGACAGCGGCTTGTGCCAACACCGCGAACAGCGAACCTCCAACTACGGCCGCTAAAATCCAATCGCCGCTGTGGGTCCTCATCGAAATGAAAGGACTCTGAGCCGTTAACATCACGCCAAACACCAACAGCACAAGCGTCCCTCCCACATAAATCAAAAGTTGCATGGCGCCGATGAAATCGGCTCCCGCCAAGAAAAACAACCCGGCCGTCGCTCCCAACGACAAGACAAGATAAAACGCCATCCGCACAATGTTACTGGAAAACGCCACGGCCAACGCAAAGCCGCAGGCTGCCAGCGAAAACAGTAAAAAGTAAACCGTGTGCCAATTCATGGTGTCATTTGTCCGCGGTTCGTTGCTGGGTTGTTTGCTTTCTGACTCCTGATTCCCGTTCCTTCCTGCTCCCTCACCGCTAGCAACTGACCACTGACCACCGACCACTGACCACTGTTCTCTCCCCCATGATCCGCAAACGCGCCTTCGCGAACCTCGCCAGAAGGCAGCGTCTGCTTCAACCACAGCCCTCCGGGAAATTCGTATTGCCACACCGCCGCGCCCACAAACATCACGGCCGCAATCGGCGTGCAGTATTTCAAGCAAGTTTTCATTACCTGATCGATCCTGAGCCGAGGCAGCGTCCAGCGGACCCAAATCATCACCGTCACGCCCAAAATGCATTTCCCGATGAAATTCAAGCAACCCAGCAAATTGGCAATGTAACCCAGCGTATGGAAATCGGTCGCGCCTGGTTTGTAGGCCCAACCCAGCATGTGCGTAATCGGGATCGGCCCATTCCAGCCGCCAAAAAATAAAATCGCCCCCAGTCCGGCAACCGTGAACATCGAGCCATATTCGGCCATGTAAAACGCCAACCAGCGGAAACCGGAATACTCCGTATGAAAACCAGCCACCAACTCGCTTTCCGCTTCAGCCAAATCGAACGGTGCTCGGTTCACGCTCGCCGTGGCGCACGTAAAGTACACCCAAAAAATAATGAACGTGAATGGGTCGTGAAAAATAAACCAGTTTGTCAGCCACCCCTGCTGCTGCTGCGCAATGGCGACCAAGTCGAGCGATCCGGCAATCAAGCACGGCGTGACAATACACAAGCCCAGCGGCACTTCGTAGCTTACCACTTGGGCCGCCTCGCGCATCGCTCCAAACAACGACCATTTCGAAGCCGAAGCATACCCTGCCAAAATCACCCCGAACACTTCCAAACCCAGCACGGCGATGATGAAAAACACGCCCACATTCATCGGCAGCGCCACCCAACCATCGGCAAACGGCAGCGCCATCAATGCGGCATAGGAAAACACAAAGCTCACATACGGCGCCAGCTTGAACAACAACCGGTCAGTTCCGCCCGGCATCAAGTCTTCTTTGGTGATCAGCTTCAGGCCGTCGGCCAATAGTTGCAACCAACCAAATTTGCCGCCGGTGCGCGTCGGTCCCAAACGATCCTGAATGCGCGCCGAAACCTTCCGCTCAACCCACACAAAAAACATCGCGCCGATAAACGGCACCAGGAGCAGCAAATTGCATTGAATGAACCCGGCGAGCAAATCGCTCAGCCAAGGCCACCAGCCCCAGTGATGAATAAAGAAATCAGCCACCGCCGGTGATTTGTCCTAACAAGGAAAAAACTTGACGGCGGACCCATTACGGCTTCCGCTCGCCGGATAGACCGAACCGTCCCCAACGCATGATTGAAACGGCCTTTAAGATCGTGAAATATGGCACAAAGTCCCCCTTCTCGACAAGCCCCCAAAAACTATCGGGCCAAGGTCTAATTCGGCACATCCCCGGGAGAGAACACCTCCTTCTCCTCCAAGTTCGGCGTGCCGTGCCGATTGCCCGGAACCTGGGCGCACATCCGAATGCTTCCCACCCCTTTTTGCCAGTGGCCCAAAACGCGCCTTGATATACGATACACTTGTACACTATTATGCGCTCGTCGATCACCTATCCCAACTGGAGAAATAGAATGAGCACCAACAACCCCAATTCCTATCACAGCGGCGACACATCCCCGGTCATCATGGTGGCTGACAATGCCACCTTCAACTTTGCCATCGGCGATTTGCTCGTCTTCGAATCGAGCGCGCACAGTACCGTCGCGTCCGTGGCAGACAAAATCACGCATTCTTCGACCGCCAACGCCGATCAACAAGCCGTGCATGACAGCTTTTGCGGGGTTGCGGCTCAAGCCGTGCTGAATGTCGCAGGCGGCGGCCCGGCATCGCCGGAACTCCGGGTTCACACCCGTGGTCGGCATCGATTCACTGCCAGCGGAACAATCACTCGCGGCGATCTAGTTGGCGCCGTTTACAACAGCACGACCGGAAAACTCGAAAATCAAATCGTGCAAACCGTAACCAACGAAAAGTATGCGATCGGCGTGGCCATCATCGACGCGGTTTCCGGCGGCATCGCCGTTGTGGAGATCATCAGCACCCAATTCTGGGGTGGACCGCAACCAAAGGCCAGCTGATGAGCGACGACGGCCAATCCCGCACTCCAGGGATTGGCCGTCAGTTATTGTTGATCATGGCCCTGACCGATGGCCTCGGTCGATCACTCTTCTTTACAACCCGCAGCCGCTGCCACTATGATCGCTGCCTTTTCATCGGCTACCGATCAATCTCCCCCATCACAACATCCAGCGATCCCACAATGGCCGGCACGTCGGCAATCAAACAGCCTTTGCACAGTTCGTGCGTGACCGACAAATTACAAAACGAACTACTTCGCGCCCGCACCCGCCAAGGGATGGAGCCCCCTTCGCTGACAATGTAAAAACCCATTTGGCCGCGGGGGCATTCGGTTTCCAAATAGGCTTCCCCCTTCGGCAATTTTTCGGTCAACTTGACCGGTTCTCCCCATGAACCGGTAGCCCGACTGTAGCGATCGATCGCCTGCCGCACCAAATCCATCGATTGCACCACTTCCAGCATCCGCACATAAAACCGATGCCAACAGTCGCCCAGCACGGCCTGTTTGGGCACCGCTGGGTATTTGTGATCTTTCGGGTAATGGCCGCCTTTTTGCACAACAACTTCGAAGGCATAGCCGTCGTACATTTCGGTATAGCGTTCCTCGCCATCACGGCGTAAATCCTGATCCACGCCGCTGCCGCGCAACACCGGTCCAGTGCAGCCATAGTTAATCGCCAACTCCGGCGACATCACGCCAATGGCCGCCGTGCGACGGACGAAAATCGCATTGGTCGTCAGCAAGGCATGATACTCCGCAATGACCGGCTCCAATTCATCCAAAAACTTCTCACATCGCTGTAACCAACCGGGCGGTAAATCCGCAGTAGCCCCGCCTACCGTGATGTAGCTATAAGTGAGCCGCGCCCCGCATGCTTCCTCGAACAAATCCAGAATTTTTTCCCGTTCTCGGAAGGCGTACAAAAATGGGCTGAACGTGCCCAAATCGAGCCCATACGCGCCCATGCCCACTAAATGGCTGGCGATGCGCCCCATTTCGGCAATGATCACCCGCAAGTGCTTGCCTTTGGCCGGCATTTCGTACTTGAGCAGCTTTTCCACGGTCAGCGCCCAGCCCAAATTCATATTCATTCCGGCCAGGTAATCCATCCGGTCGGTGTAGGGAATCCACTGCCGGGGCGTTAAATTCTCGCCAATTTTTTCGGCACAGCGGTGCAAGTAACCGATGTGCGGCGTCACTTCCGAAACGATTTCGCCGTCGGTGCGCAACACCAGCCGCAGCACACCATGCGTACTGGGATGCTGGGGCCCCATGTTCACCAACATTTCGTCGGTGCGAACGTCAAATTCTATAATGCGTTGGTCGTCGGTCGCTGTTGCCATCGTTGTTTTTGCCGGTTATTTCCCGCGAATCCCATGATATTCCAGCGGCATCTCGTAATCCTTCCGCAACGGATGCCCTACCCAATCTTCCGGGCACAAAATTCTGCGCAACGCTGGATGCCCCACAAATCGTACACCGCTGAGGTCAAATACTTCTCGTTCGTGCCAATCCGCCGTGCGCCAAATGTGGCTTACCGTGGGAACCTCCGGCAGTTCGCCGGCCACCTCGTTCTTCCAGCGCGGCAACATTACCTTCAGCACTAAGCTCACTCGGTTAGGCACGCTCCACAGGTGATACACCAACTCCGTATGCGGCTGCCAGGAAACTTTGGCTGCCTTTTTCGCGTCCGGTTCGCAGTAATCGACCCCCGAAATCAATTGCAGCATGTCGAATCGCAAACTCGGTTCATCGCGCAAATAGGTGCAGACTTCGACCAGGCCGGCGGGCGAAACTTCAATCCAAGGATCGAGCGCCTCCAAATTGCCGCCGGTAATTTTGTCGCCGAATTGCTGCTTCAGGCGATCCAAGAACGATTGTCCACGCATAGCAAATCACCATGTCATCCACGAGGCTTGACCCGCGCTTGCCGTTTAGCAAACCGGCATTTTCACGCCATCATCACGGGCTCGAGTTCCACGGTCCCTGACGACGGTATCCGTTGCGGTTGCGAAATCGGCTCCTGTGCCGTCGCCCGCACCCAATCCAAATCGCCCCGTCGCCATACGTAGGCAAAGCCCACCATCAAAATCGCGAAAAATGCCAGAATATCGACCAGCGCCAACCACGCCAACTGATTGGCGGAACTGCGAATTTCTTCCGTCGCGTGTGGCGCCGCAGCCTCAGGCACACTCAATTCACGATATATTCCCGCTGCCGCTGGTGTAAGGGCCGGCTTCGAATCTGTGCTAGACGCTGCTGACTGTACCACCGGCAAATTTGGATCCATTAAATGCGTTGACTTGCCAAACACATTGGCCCACGGGAAGAAGAACGCCACCTCCACGTCAAATATTATGAACAATAGCGCCACCACGTAAAATCGGATGTCGAACTGCACAAAGCTCGACCCAATCGTGGGCTCGCCGCACTCGTAAATTTCCAATTTTTCCGGATTAGGCGCCTTCGGCCGCAAGAACTTTCCCACCACCAGGTTCACAAACAAAAATGCAAACCCGAAAGCCACAAATAGCGCCAAATACCCGGCAATCATTGTCGAAGTGGTCATCGGTCATCTCCCTCTCCCTTGCGGAGAGGGCGGCATGAGGGGTCCAAGATTCTACTTAAGCCCTCGGTCAATGACCGGGGGCTAACTACTGATGCAACGAAACCGAACCCGCATTGTAAAAGACCACTTGCCCTTTGCAAGCGGAAAACAATTCCAACACGCGGAATGTCCGGTGCCAAATCTCCAGCTCATCCGCCTAGCTTCTGCTCCCACTTAGCGCGGGCTTTTATGCACTGATCACGTAGTGTCGGGCTGAAGTTCCATCCATTCCGCTCCATTAATTTTCCACGTCCGTCCCGACTTCCGATCGATCCGGTACGTCAAATAAACCTTGCCGTTTGTAATTAAAGCTAAATCGTAATCGCCGGCTGGCACCTGGGCTGAATCCTTAATTTTAACGAGCTTGTTGTCTGCTTCGTGCCACGACTCGCCGGTGCTTCGGTCAATTTTCCACGTTTCCCAAGTATCGCCAATGAAGGTCGAACGCAAATCGTATTTTCCGCTGCCGGAAGAAGTGCTGGCCGTTGCTTGCCCCCATGCCTGGCCGGTCATGATTTGCCCCAAAAGCCATCCGGCAAACAAACAGCCCAGCGCCAAACACCCTAGTTGAATTCGCTTACTCATGCTAAAACCCTTTCCTTTTTTGTGATTCACGCTTACTGAACAAACGCTTCCTCCTTCGCGATGTCGGGAATCTGCATATCACACGGCACATGCATTACCAACCAAACGTCCCCTCGCATACCGTCTCAGACAATTGCTTCCTCTCACTTGGCGCTTCCCGCTTTTGATTTTCTGGTGAAAGCAACTCTTTCTTACCAGGTTTTCCAATGGCGGCCATCGCTTCCACCCGAAAGCCATCGGGAATCTTCAGCGCCGCTTTAGCCCGATCATAATCGAACCCTTGCATGCCATGCGCCACATATCCCTTCATCCACGCTTGCAAAGCTAAATTCTCCCATGCGGCGCCCGTATCGAACGAATGCGTCGGATACGGCTTGCCATTGAAATCAAACGTGGTTTTGGAGACGAACACCAACAACGCAGCCGCATTTTTCGTCCATGCTTGGTTCTGCGGCACCATCAAATCGAAAAAAACTTGCCAATGCGGAGTATTCCGCCGGGCGTAAAGAATTCGCCACGGCTGGTTGTTGTACGACGAAGGCGCCCACCGCGCTGCTTCAAACAGTGTCATCAATTCCGCCTCCGAGATTTCCTCGCCCGACATGGCCCGCGGCGACCACCGGTCCAAAAAGAGTTGGTCAACCGCATGGCCTGCCTTTCGGACTTCGCTTCCCTTGATCATGAAACCTCCCTTTGAGCTTTCAGACGCAGATCGCACAGCGCCAGCCGGCTCATTGAATTTCGGAATTGGGCCACCCGGATGCTATCATGATGTTACGAACTCCGTTCTTTGGCAATTCGTATAGATCCAGCCCCACAGTGGGCTAATCGGCTTCCAATTTGATTGGGGGCTGGGCAGCCGCCTTGTCCGAAGTGCTTCGCCCTGCGCCGCACCCAAATGTGGCGGTGATGTAACACCGAAAGGGCCCCCGCCGATGTCGGCACTTTCCCCTCGAAATTTTTCGCGCTACTTGTGAATTACAAAAAATGCCGAGTTTTCTCGAGCGGATTTTAGCACGTGGCCAATTCAAGAGGAAAGTTCGTGGAAAGTTGGAAGCAGTGCCACCCACGGATCAACCAGCGGAATCG
>DATJYL010000050.1 GCA_035499655.1 Pirellulales bacterium | reverse complement strand
TCCCTGGGTTACGTGACCCCGGCAGAATTCGCGGCCCGCTGTGCTGCTTCCGCTTCGGCTACGCCTACGCTCCAGCAGCACAGCGGAGTTACCCGACCCTTACCTTCATAACCCCTGGTACAGAAAATCAAGGCAAGTCAGGACATGGTCAATACCGATGAACTGCCTCTCAGCCTGGTGCAAAGCACATTTTTGTGGGCGCGACGTCACAAGCCTTACTCGATGCAGTATTTCGAGCGAGCTTTACGGGTACGGGCAAGTGAGCTGGGCGTAAACTTATAGCTCCTGTAATTGTCCAGAAGGAGACGCATATCTAATGAGGACTCGATCCATCTAGTTGTTCGGATTTGTGTCAGCCTCTTTTCCGGAATTCGGCTGCGGGACTATTTCAACATTGTCCAGCACGAACCGCAACTATTGTGTTGCTTTTCTGCAACACCGCTGACGAGAAAATCACCCTAATATGTCATTTGCTCGTCACGAACCACGCATGAAAGCCACAATTATTAAGTGGTCCACTGTTTGCACTTTTGTCGCGAACCACGACGCAGGGTCCAAGGACGATGATTACAGCCAATTCCTCAGCACTTCAACGGCTTGTCCAAACGGGTAGATATTACGGACCAAGTGCTTCCGCACGTTGGCTTGGGTTGCGGATCGCCGAAAAACTGCTTCGCGTGGAAGTCAGCCAATTGCTTTACTTGGATGCGATAAAGTTACCACCTTCCATCGACACCGACCCCGAGTTTACGTTTCGGTTTCTTGAGCCAGCGGAAGTAGCACATTTTGTTCAAGATCAAAGCCACAATCTTGTAAACGATTTTATTGCCCGTTCAGCTTCGCGCAATGATCTGTGCTTGGCCATTTTGCATGGAGATCGGTTAGTTAGTTACAGTTGGTATGCACGAAACTCGATTGAAGGCCAACATCACGTCGGAGTTCCGATGTCGTATCCGGCGAATACTATTTACATGTACAATGCCTTCACACATCCTGATTATCGCGGTCGGCGACTCTATGGCATGGGGATAGCGCTGGCTCTAAAAGAGCTATCCCAGCAGGGTGTGACTAAGCTGATTACCTCGGTCAATAGTTACAACTTCGCTTCACTTCGAAGTTGCCGCCGAATGGGATTTGAAGATTTAGGCCGAATTTGGACCTTGGGACGCGGAGCACGACGCCTTGCACTTACGCCGCTAGCTGCGCGGCGCATAGGCATTTCTTTCGGCTGCCAAACTCAACTGCTCTAATTTCCACCAAAGAGTTAGCCTCGAAAGAGTTTGCGCAGGGATCGTAGCAGAATCCAACCAACTATTCCCCCGACTGCCGCAATAGGGACCAATGTCATAGGATCGTGGATCGGTTTGAATTGGGTTCGACCTTCTGTGATCTCGATGTAACCCAATGGGGCCGCTTGCATTCCGCCGCCTCCGCCTTTTCCACGCTTTCCCCGTTTGCGACCACTGCCCCCGCCAAATCCCCAGCGTAATTTAGCTACGGGAATTACTGTGATGCCGTCGCGTTCAACGGGATCAGCATAGACAGCTTTGGCAGTAGCCTGCAGGCCCATCCTTTCCACGATTCGCTCCACGAATGTAGGTTTTTGCTTTTTTGTTGTTTGATCTATTGCATCATCAAGCATGGTACTTTCTCACAATTCGAGTAAATAGCTACCTTTGGAAATTCTCATCGTCATCGTCCAAACTTACCTTATGCAATTGGGCGCAGCAGGGACGGAATATGCTGGATATGCCATCTTGAGTATCTGGAAATTCCGCCGCCAGAATTCACACTACAACTTCCAGTTTGGGGCGCTTAAACTTGAGTTTCGTTCTCGCTAATAAGCCAACAGACGTCTTTCGCAACCCCAACCATTCCAAATTGGGCAGGCTTTGCAGTACGATGAGCCCCGCAGCGGTCACGTTCGATTCTGACAAATCTAACTCCTGAAGCGAGGGAAAAGCTGCCAAGTGCTGCAGGCCTGCGTCCGTAACAGCGCTGCCTGTGAGATCTAGCGCTTTAAGACCAGCGAGCGCTGTCCGATGGTCGCTAAGCCAGGCCAGCGTTTTGTCGTCGACTGCTGGACCGTACCACTGAATTTTGCTTACTTTTTCCGCCACGTGAGAAAAATCATCCCCAAAGGAACGACGGAGCCAATCGACCCCTTCAATTTCCACTTTGCCGCTGCGACGTTGGATCTCATTCACAATACCATCTTGCTCCACGTACTTTTCTACCCAAGTACTGAGCCAAGCAATGCGGCTGGCGCGGAAACGAGCCCATTCGGTCGCTCTCTCAAACGCCTCCTGGATTTTGCGAAACTCCGCAGCATTGCCACCGACATCCGGGTGCGCGGTTTTGACCTTGGCCAAGTAGGCTTGCTTCACATCTTCGACAGTACAAGGTGGAATCAATCCCAACGTAGCCAAAAATTCCGGCCGTTTTTCCGCAGCATGACCACCTGATGCACCGGGACCAGGTTGTGGTTTCGATTCAGACATTGGGAAGGACTTAGACAGGGTTCGTCGCGATGCAGTTGTAAACATCGCATGCTGGACGAATCGCCAACTACGGGTATTGGTTCGCATCCAGGGGCAATTGGTTGCAGCGCAGCGCCATATTTTAGCAAATTAGCACCTGCCGCCTACTGCCCAAGACATTGAAATCAATGCCCCGCGCCGCGACTGAATTGCTTAACTAACTCACCCACAACTGCTTTGGCATCGCCAAACAGCATGAAGCAGTTATCTTGGAAATACAGATCGTTATCGATTCCCGCGAAACCGGGATTCTTGCTGCGTTTGATTGCGAAAACCGTTCTCGCCTTGTCGGCATCGATAATCGGCATACCGTAAATCGGGGTTGATTTATCGCTCCTTGCCGCCGGATTCACTACATCGTTTGCACCGATCACCAGGGCCACGTCGCACTGCGGCATTTCCGGATTAATCTCGTCCATCTCAATCAAATCACCGTAGGGTATATCAGCCTCTGCCAGCAATACATTCATGTGTCCTGGCATACGGCCGGCAACGGGATGAATGGCGAATTTTACTTTGATGCCTCGCTTCGTAAGCTGATCGTACAATTCTCGAATCCGATGTTGGGCCTGAGCGACAGCCATGCCGTACCCGGGGATAATGACCACGAACGAAGCCTGTTCCAAGATTTGCGCGGCCCCTTCGATGGTTTCTTCTTTATATGTGCGCTCTTCAGCCGTAGCCGTCGACGCTTGCACTTGCCCAAACGCGCCAAAAAGCACGTTGGTGAATGAGCGGTTCATCGCCCGACACATAATGATTGACAGAATTAAGCCACTGGACCCATCGAGGGCGCCGGCGGTAATCAACAGGTTATTGCCGATCACAAACCCCATGGCCACCGCCGACAGGCCGGCGTAAGAATTCAGAATCGAAATCACTGTGGGCATATCGGCCCCGCCAATGGGAATAATCAGGAGTACGCCAAACGCCAGTGCCAAAACGGTGATCAAAAAGAACGCTGAGGCACCTAAAAATCCGCCTGGATGCCAAACCACAAACAGCCCCAACAACACCGCAGCCGCTAACAAACCAAAGTTGATTGCGTTCTGATTCGGATAGGTCACGGGCCGCTGCGGAATGAACGAAACGCCTTGCAACTTGCCCGTCGCCATTAAACTGCCGGTAAACGTCAAAAAACCCAATATCACTTCTGCCACTAGGGCTAGTACTGTCCAGTGAGAAAAATCAGGCGCAGCGGTATCGAGCATGCAATACTCCGCCCACGCCACCAAGCCCGCGGCCAAACCACCGAAGGCGTGAGAAAGAGCGGTTCGTTGCGGGACCGCAGTTAGCGGGACCCTCGAAAGTGGGTAGCCCACGGCGCAACCAGCTACAATAGCCAAAATAATCCAACCATGTCCGGATAGACCGCTGAAAAACCACGTGGCTAAAACTGCCAGCGACATGCCGGCGGCGCCGGCAAACACGCCTTTGCGTGCGGTCTTTGGATCGTTCATCCAATGCAGCGAAAAAATGAATAGCCCGGTCGAGACAAGGTAGGCGACTTGCTTAAGGCCTTCCATTAGCGGTTCCCTCCCTCACCGGGCGATTTGAACATTTTCAACATGCGATCGGTGATGAGAAAACCACTGACGATATTGGTCATCGACGCAAACAAGGCGATGGCACCCAGTAACCGCACTCCCCAAGGATTAGTTCCCTCGCCTACCACCATGATTGAACCCACTACCGCAATTGCTGAAATTGCGTTGGTTAGCGACATCAGCGGCGTGTGCAGCAAGCGAGAAACTCGCAGAATCACTCCCAACCCAATGAATGTGGCCAACATAAACACAAACAGCAGGGAAGAATAATTTTGCGTGGCCACTGGAGTAACGGTCGCGGGTATGACGGTGGTTGGCATTGGTGCCGCTGCCGGCGATGTCGCTGGTGCAATCTGCGCTGGCGGCGTGGTCACTGGGGAAGCAACTTCGGGCGATGGAACGCCTGGCTTGCCGATGCTTGGCGATTCGTCAGGCGCTGGCGGACCAGGAATTTTCGAAGGAGTTGCGGCCGTCGCCGGTGCCGTATTCACTGCGGGCGCCACGTTCGGAACCGCCGGATTCTCGCCAGACGTCGGCGACGTTGCGGCCGTTTTGCTTGACGTATTATCGCTCGATCCGCAACCCAGCGCGGACACAAAAGCAATCGCAAGCAATAGGCTGGCTGTCGTTTTGAATGTTTGTTGAATGGTTTTCATATCCAGTTGTTTTGTGTCATTACGTAACCGCGAGGTCGAGGCCCAATAATTGCCGCACGCGGGAATTCACGATTTCTCCATCGCGGCAAATCAATGTTTCACGAGTGATTTCGTCTTCGAGGTTTGCTTTCCCAGGAAGCCCCAGACTGATCAGGTGCTGCAAGAAAGTAACCACGTTCTTGGCGAACATCTGGCTGGCGTGATACGGCACTTCCGACGGCAAATTCGTGGGGCCAAGAATCGTGACGCCGCCAACAACCACAGTTTCGCCAGGTTTGGTCAATTCGCAATTTCCGCCCCGTTCTGCCGCCACGTCGACAAGGACCGATCCCGGCTGCATTCGTTGCACCATCTCTTTGGTCACCAAGATCGGCGCTTTTCTTCCAGGGACGGCAGCGGTGGTGATGACCAGGTCGCTTTCTGAAACGGCTTTAGTCATTGCTTCTCGCTGCTGCCGTTGTGCTTCCTCGTCTAGCGCCTTGGCATAGCCTCCGGCTCCCTCTGCCTTGCTGGCGTCGACCGGCGTCTCCACAAACTTGGCCCCCAAGCTTTGCACTTGTTCCCGAACTGCAGCGCGGACATCGGTAGCCGATACTTGGGCTCCCAATCGCCTGGCACTAGCAATGGCCTGCAAGCCGGCAACACCAGCCCCCATCACAAATACTTTGGCTGGCGTAATTGTGCCCGCCGCCGTGGTCATCATGGGAAACAATTTCGGCAATGCCGTGGCCCCCAGTAACACCGCTCGATAGCCAGCTACCGTGGCCATGCTGGAAAGCACATCCATACTCTGGGCGCGAGTGATGCGCGGCATCAATTCCAATGCAAACAAGGTCACGCCGCGATCAGCGACCTCTTTAGCCAAGTTTGGTTGAGAAAGCGGATCACACATGGCGATGAGAATTTGGAACCGTTCAAAATGCTCCAAATCAGCCCGGCCCGCTTCCGGATTTGCTCCCAACCCGCGAACTTGCAACAATAATTCCGCGGCGAACACTTCGCCGCGAGACACAATCTTAGCGCCTTTTTCCAGGTATTGAGAATCAGGAAAGCCCGCTGATTGCCCAGCATTGCTTTCAACTATTATTTCGTGCCCGGCTTTCGCCAATGGCACAATGAGATTGGGCGTAAGTGCGACCCGGCGTTCTCCCGAAAACGTTTCCTTTAAGACGCCGATTTTCATGGGTTGCTGAGGAACGGGACTAAATAAAATAATTGTGACCGGACTCAAAAACTTAGCTTGTAGCCGAATGGGCGGCGATTACGCGGCTTAATACCTGGGTGGATTTGGTTGATAATGCTCGCCGAATCGGTGATCGATCAGGCATTCTGCACGGTTTAACCGGACCACGGCGACTAGCGAAACACTTGCCAAGAACATTAAAAGGGGAGATTTTGCCATATATTCCCCCACGAAGGAAGCGTCCTAAATAACGAACATGCGCATTTTTCCGGTTGTTGAAAGTGACGATTTTTCACATTCCATGAGACACTTCCAAGTAAACCACGACCTTGAAGACGTGGGGAATAACCATTAAACTGGTGGCTTCCACTTTTTTCGAACTGAATCCCTGTTGGGGGAAGCAAAATCGTGCCTGCAACAAAGATCAAGCGAACGGACAAAACTTATATGGCCAAGCCTGGCGATTTGGAAGCCAAATGGTTCTTGGTCGATGCAACCGATAAAGTGGTTGGTCGTTTGGCCGGTGATATCGCTATGGTCCTGATGGGCAAGCATCGTCCTACCTACACGCCCCATGTTGATTGCGGTGATTGCGTGGTGGTTGTTAATGCCGAAAAAATCGCGCTGAGCGGCAAGAAATGGCAACAGAAGGAGTATCGCTGGTACACCGGCTATCACGGCTTGCAGATTGAAACAGCGGAGCACCGCCGAAAGCGCCGACCTGAGCTGATTATTATCGAAGCCGTTCGCCGCATGCTGCCCAAAAATAAACTTGGTTTCAAAATGCTCGAAAAGCTCAAAGTATACGCCGGCAACGCGCACCCCCACCAAGCCCAACAACCAGAACAGAAGGAGTTTGGAGCCAAGTAGGCTACTAACCCTTTGCAGCTTTCAAGTCTCAAGTCATTTTATTAAGAGTTTGCCTAGGATGCCTTCAACCATTTAACAACCTCTCTCAATTTCTTATGTCAACGACTACCTCACCTAAACCAGCTGACTTTGCTTTAGCTACAGGACGCCGCAAAAAGGCGGTGGCTCGAATTCGGATTAAAGCTGGTTCTGGTCAAATTAAGGTGAATGGCAGGACTGTCGAAGATTATTTCCCCGCCGAGAAAGATCGATTTCAAGTCTTTGACGCCCTCAATCAAACTGGCAAACTCAACGCCATCGACGTATCGATTAGCGTGCACGGCGGTGGCCCCACAGGTCAAGCAGGCGCCTGCAAACTAGGTTTGGCTCGCGCGCTGCGCGTGTTCGATACGGAGTTAGACGAAATGTTGCGTCACTCTGGGCTGCTTACTCGCGACGGACGCATGAAAGAGCGAAAAAAATACGGTTTGCGGGGCGCCCGGCGCGGTACACAGTTCTCGAAACGTTAAATTGATTTGCGCCCTTCGTTGCTTCTTGAGGCACTGTCATGCCTCGGCGAAATTACTTGCTTGTCCTCGGTACGGCGGCAATTGCGTTGCTGTGCTATCGGGCAGCTGATCCTCTGGCACTTTCTTTTTCTGAAGTGGCCAACTTGGTGGAGCGGCAATACGTCGATCCGGTTGACCGTCAAACTTTGTGGTCGGCTGCAGTCCGTGGAATGATCGGCGAATTGGGTGACCCCTATTCGGAATACATCGACCCCGAAGAAGCCTCTGAATTGGAGAAAATTCTTACTCAGGAGTTCGGCGGTATAGGCATTCAGGTGGGACTGGAACCGCAAACAAAGCGTCCGCAAGTGATTAGCCCAATCGTGGGTTCACCAGCATACAAGGCGGGCATCCTGGCCGGCGACATCATAGCAAAAATCAATGGTCAGCCAACCCGCGACATGAATTACGCAGAATCGACCGCACGCATTCGCGGCAATCCCGGCGAAACAGTACAGCTTACGATTGAGCGCCCGGGGAACCCAACGCCGATTGATTTTCCTCCCATCCGACGCGAGATCATCAATGTTGATTCCGTTTTGGGCGATACGCGCAATGCTGACGATCATTGGAATTTTTTGTTCCTCAATCAGCCCAAAATTGGTTATGTGCGGATTACCAATTTTGGGGAACATACCGTTGACGAACTGAGACGGGCGCTGGCTGAGCTTCAATCGCAAGGCATGCAGGGCTTAGTGCTTGATTTAAGGGACAATCCTGGCGGATTGCTGCGACCAGCCGCAACCGGTGTTTGCGGTTTATTCCTCCCCAATGGAAAACCCATCGTTAGTACTCGTGGTCGCAACGGACAATCTCAAGAGAAATATGTGGCTGGCGGCGGCGAGAAATTTTTGGATTTTCCCTTGGTCGTTTTGATCAACCGTTATAGTGCCAGCGCCAGCGAAATTGTGGCCGCCTGTTTGCAGGACAACCATCGCGCCACGATTATCGGCGAACGCAGTTACGGTAAGGGAACCGTGCAAAACATCATTTCTTTGGAAGGCCAGCAAGGCTTGTTAAAACTGACCACAGCCGAGTATAGACGCCCCAATGAACATAACATTAATCGCCGTATTAACGCCAAAGATACCGATGAATGGGGCGTCACACCTAGCGAAGGTGGCGCGGTAAATATGTCAAAAGACGAGCAGCAGAATTGGGCGAAATGGCGGCGCGAGCGTGACACCTTGCGGCCGCATCAAGGCAAACCTTCCGCCGAAAGCTTTACCAACGATTTCAAAGATTGGTCGGAGCATGATCCGCCCCTGCGACGGGCAATCGAAAATCTCCGATCTCAGGTCAATGTACCCAGCGACACAGGCGGTAAGTCACAAGGGGTGGATTCCACGCAGAACCTGGATGGCGGCAAATAACCACAAGGCAATCAATCCATAACCAATGTTTATAGGACAATGGTTTTCTTAGACAGCTTTAGGGGGTTCTGAGCAATTTCCGCGCGCATTTCCGCCGCCAGAAAAAAGGAACCCGTCACGCACATTAAATGCTCTTCTGTAACCAATTCGCACGCTTTTCGCCACGCGGTCGCCGGATCAATGCAGATGAATCGTGGCATAGTTGACAGCTCCGCAACTAACAATCCCAATTCCTCCAAATCCATGCACCGCGGATTGTTCAAATAGCGGGTCAAAATTACCGCTTCAAAATGAGGCAGCAATAACCGTAGCATGCCCCGCACATCTTTCTCCTGGGTCGCTGCAAACACCAGTAATCGGCGCGATGCCAAAAAGCTCTCCTTCAAAGTATCTAACAGAGCTTGAATAGAGGCCACATTATGTGCTGCATCCACCACAACCGTCGGGCGGCGGGCAACTATTTCCAAACGGGCTGGCAAACGCACGTTCGCCAGGCCACGTCGTATAGCGACTTCGGGCAAATGCCACCCCTGGCTGCGCAATTCTGTCAATACAGCCAGCGCCACCGCGGCATTCATTGCCTGATGACGACCCAACAAACCAACATCGACATCAGTCATATTTTGCAACGAGCCACGCATGTGATTTTCAAAATCCAGCTTGGCATTGGTGATAGATTCCGTCCGGTCTAATCCACTCGGCGAACGATACTGGCAGGTAAAATCAACGCCCAATTGTAACAATCGGCACCGGTGCTGCTGGGCAATATCGGCAATCACTCGGCGCGGTTCCTCGTCTATGACTCCACTGATCACAGGAATGCCCGGTTTGATGATTCCTGCTTTTTCACTGGCAATTTCAGTCAAAGTATTACCTAACTGCTGCGTGTGATCCAAACTGATGCTGGTGATGACGGAAATCAGTGGCTGGCAAACGTTGGTGCTATCGAGCCGGCCTCCTAATCCGACTTCGATTACGGCAACATCAGCTCCCACGGCGACAAAATGCAGTAGGGCGATGGCTGTGATGACTTCAAAGTAAGTGACTCCCAGTTCCGGAGCGTATGGGCGACCACTTTGGACATCCATCTGTTCCACGATGGGACGCACTCTCTCAACCAAATTACCAAATATCTCTTCTGGGCAGGGTTGGCCATCCACCATCAGCCGTTCCTCCAGCCGGTCTACATGCGGAGAAGTATATAAACCAGCGCGATAACCAGCGGCTGATAGTGCAGCGGCGATCATTGCGGACGTTGAGCCTTTTCCTTTTGTGCCTGCCACATGAATAATCTTCAGCCGATCCTGCGGATTGCCCAATCGATCCAGCAAGTCAAGCATCCGATCGAGCCGGAATTCCCGCTTATAGTAGGGGATGGAAATGGCCCGTTCGTAATTAATTCGGCTGAGCAAGAAATCGACGGCTTTTTTGTGGCACGATTGAGCGGCGGAAGTACTCATAATTTATTTGTCAGATGGCTAGATATTCAAACATCGATGAAAACGCCGACCAGGAAACGTTTGGAGTCAATCTAGCGAGTCAATGGAAAACTGTCGCGAGGTTGAGAAAATGATCTATATCAAGCACGGCTTTATACTTAATTGGAATTGCTTAAACGGTGCTGCTCAAAAGACTTAAGTGATTTATTCGCACGATGATTTTAGGTGTTCGCATGTGAATTTTCTCTTGCTTGTACGGGACGTCGGGACGACTTATAGTGCAGAGTATATTTGTCGCTCATAACATTGGCAGTTTGCAAGTGAACCGTCGTAAATTGTGCGGCGTATAACAGCGGGGTCTTTTCCTGGTGGCGACCGTCGCATAGTTGCACTACGAGGTCGGCCATTGGTCCGTTCGGGAGGTATGAGGGGGGAAGGTGTATGCCAACGTAAGAATTGCTGCACTTTTTTCTCGGCTCAGTTGTATCTAATTTATCCTCGATCCATCGCCGCTTTCATCCTCAGGAGCAATTGTCATGTCGACCGAGGCAGCGCCGGTCTTGCAAGCCTCTTCTGCCAATCACCTTGCTGGCCCTGAACCCGTGATCGATACACGGAATCTCTCCAAAACCTATCGCGATTTTTGGGGACGACAGAAGGTTCGAGCCTTAAAGGCACTTGATCTCACGATTTATCGTGGCGAGATTTTTGGACTTTTGGGTCCCAACGGCTCCGGTAAATCTACGACGATTAAGCTGCTGTTAGGCCTGCTGTTTCCTACCGCCGGGCGAGCCATCGTCTTAGGTCGAGAAGCGACTGAAGTCAAAAAGAATGAGCGGATTGGTTACCTGCCCGAGGAAACCTATTTGTACAAATTCCTCAATGCGGAAGAAACACTCGATTTCTATGGTCGCTTGTTTGATATGCCTCGGATGGTTCGCGAGCAACGCGCCGATGCACTGATCGACATGGTCGGACTAGGCTGGGCACGGCGGCGCCAGATGCGAGAATACTCAAAAGGCATGGCCCGTCGTCTGGGACTCGCCCAAGCAATGATTAATGATCCGGAATTGATTCTTCTTGATGAGCCGACCAGCGGGTTGGATCCAATCGGAACTCGAGAGATGAAA
The DNA here is from genome assembly GCA_035499655.1 of Pirellulales bacterium. NCBI lineage: Bacteria > Pseudomonadati > Planctomycetota > Planctomycetia > Pirellulales > Pirellulales bacterium. Next base: position 3,937 of record DATJYL010000050.1, on the reverse strand, counting down.
GATTTGATTTTGAAGTTGAAGGCAGAAGGCAAAACAATCCTCATGTGTAGTCATTTGCTGGCGGATGTGCAGGATGTTTGTGATCGGATTGCAATTTTGCACCAGGGGGAGTTGAAGGAATTGGGGAGGGTCGACAATTTACTGAAGATGCGCGACATTACACAAATCCGCGCTTCAGGGCTCAGCGAAGAGTGTAAATCGGACATCCGCGCTGCAATTGAACGACATCATGGAAGTTTGTTGGGGATTGAAAACCCGACTTCCACCTTGGAAGATTTATTCCTCTCCATTGTGCGCGACGGCGAGGCGCGACCAGGCAGACGAGTAACAAGCGAACGATCCTAGCTGGAGGCGCCGTACACCGTGACAGCTATGATGAAGCAAATTTAGTGTTCGAAATTCGAGAGACAAATATCTTTTTTGAAGTCTAGGGTTCGGGAGGCTGAAACAGAAATTATTCTGGTTTCAACGATCATACCCAATTTTTCGAGCCTCCGTTTTCCTTCGGATTTCGAAGTTGATCAGCGGCAACTATGGTTCTGGAACAGGAAATTCAACCCTACTCTGTGTGGTTCCAGCAGGCGTTGTGGAACTTCGGCGAAACCGCCTTTTTTGTGGTTTTGGCGGCGCTGATTATCAGTTATTTAGTGGCTGCATTCCGGTATGGCCCTTTGCCTGCGGGCGACCGTTTATATCGGGCTGTTGTGGGAGCGATTGTCGATTTGGTTCACATTTCGCCGCGACGAGTTTGGGCACTGGTACGGCTGGCGGTGCAAGAAGCAATACGGCGGCGAATTTGGGCGGCGTTAATCGCCTTTGTAGTCATCTTGATGTTCGCTGGCTGGTTTCTTGATCCGAGCAGTCCCGAGCCTGGACCGCTTTACCTGAAATTCGTGATGTCGTGGACAACCTATTTGGTAGTGTTGATGGCCTTATTCATCAGCGCCTTTAGCCTACCGAACGACATTAAGAATCGAACCATAACCACGATCGTAACGAAGCCAGTTAGGACCGCCGAAATTGTGCTCGGGCGAATCGTCGGCTTTACGCTCATCTGCACGACTCTGCTGGCCGTGATGGGTTTTTGCAGTTATGTGTTTGTCGTGCGATCTTTAGCTCACACCCACGACATTCATCCTGAAGACATCAACGCAGCGGCACTGGATCCTGCTCACCTCCAACCGGGGCGAATTGGCACAACCCAGATTGCCCAAAACCATCAGCACGATGTGATCCTCAAACCCGATGGTACGCTCGAAACCGACTTCAAACATGGGCACATACACCACATTACGGTCAAGGAAGTCAACGGCAAGAAACAGTACACGGTGGGTCCTCAAGAGGGCATGCTGACCGCGCGATTGCCGCTCATGGGGCAATTGCGGTTTTTGGATCGTGATGGTCAACCGAAGGAAAAAGGCATCAATGTAGGCAAAGAGTGGGATTATCGTGGATTTGTGGATGGCAATACACAATCGGCCGCGATTTGGACTTTTGACAATATCAACGAGGACACTTTATTTCCAAATACTCCTGCGGAAAAACGTACGCTGCCGCTCAAATGGACGATTCGAGTATTTCGCACATACAAAGGAAACATCGAAAAGGGCATTACGGGGAAACTTGTCCTTATCAATCCGACAACACAACTGCAAAGCGAACCAATCATTTTTACGGTGAAGGAATTTACCCTCGACGGCCGAGACATCGATCGGAAATTGATGAAGGCCGGAGCAGCTGAAAGCGATCCCCCCATCGACTTGTTCAAAGACCTGGTGAGCAATGGCCAATTAGAAATCAAACTTCAGTGCTTGGAACCCGGGCAACTACTGGGCGTTGCGGCACCAGATTTGTATATCAGTGCGGGCGAAGCTTCCTTCGAATTGAACTTTGCAAAAGGATATGTGGGCATCTGGTGCCAAATGGTGTTAGTGATTGGGCTGGGCGTGATGTTCAGCACCTTCTTGAGTGGCGCCGTGGCGATGATAGCCACATTGGGTTGCCTCGTTTTGGGTTATTTCAGCGATGACATTGTCAAGATTTTCGAAAGCCTAAAAACGGGCAATCGTCGACTTGTGGCTGGCGGCGGTCCTGTCGAATCGTTCGTTCGATTGATTACGCAAAAGTCGATCACTGCCCCCTACGATGACAGTCCGACAATAGAAATCATGTACTGGATCGACAAGGTATTGATGCGGTTTATGACCTGTTGGACCGACGTGCTGCCCGATTTCAGCAGTTATAGCAACGTTCACTTCGTAGCCAGTGGCTTCAATGTACCCGGCGATTTATTGCTGGAACAACTAACCAGGATGGCTACGTTTCTGTTCGCAGCATTCATAGCAGGTTTCTTGTTCCTACGGATGCGTGAGGTGGCTCGATGACTGAGCATCGTAGTTTTTACCGTAAGCTAGGCTACATGCTTGCAATCGCTGTGTTATGGTTTCCTATCTATTGGATCAGCCATCCCGCTTCGCTGGATGCTGACGGCAGTCATTCCCCCGGCGGAAAACTCGCCCAACTGCGCGAAGAGCATCAATTGAGCGAAGCAACACTAGGCGAAATCGATCCCGCCAGCCAAACAGCGGAACTAGCCACGCTTGGCTTGGGAGGCGTTGCCGTGCAACTTCTGTGGAATAGCGCACATCAGTACCAAATGAAGGAAGACTGGGCCAGCCTCAAGGCTGTTTTGGATCAAATTATTCGTTTGGAGCCACATTTCTGGTCGGTATGGGACTTTCAAGGCCATAACCTTTCCTACAACATTTCGGTGGAATTCGACGATTATCGCGATCGGTTTTATTGGGTTATGCAAGGCATAGACTTTCTGAAGCAAGGCGTCAAATTCAACAGCACCGATCCACGCTTTCTGGCCCGTATTGGCTGGTTTTATGGGAACAAAATCGGTCGGGCTGACGAACACGTGCAATATCGCCGTTTGTTTCGCAAGCAGCAGGAAGAAAAGAACGAACGTCTCACAGACAATTGGCTGGTTTCTCACGATTGGTACCGGCAAGCGGAAAATCTGGTTGATTCGGGCAAGCCGTTGCGCGTTTACATCGGCGAAAATGCAGGCGCACATGTCACAAAGCCGGGCGAACGAGCCCCCAGCGCATTGCTGTTCTTCTCCGAGGCAGCAATGTCGTTGATCAACTACGCTGATAATTTGGAAGTCGAAGGCACTTTTGGCGACAGCGCGAAAGCGGCCTGGGAAAATGCCTCCGAGGAATGGGTCCGTTATGCTAACCGTGATCTCAATACTTCCTACGGGTACACCGTGCGTTTGTGGGATTTGGAGATATTCCGAAAACAAGCAGAAGACCTTAAGCAGCAACTGGAAAAACTGCTGCCAGGTCAAATGGAAAAAATCCATCAGGCCAAATTAGCGGCTCTCACTGAGGACGAAAGGCGTGCATTGGCTAAAAAGCCGACTGATCGTTCCCCGGACGAAAACGCTGCGGCCAACGCCGCGGAAGGCAAAACTAAGGTCACCTGGGAGGAGGTAATTCTGCAGGCCCCGCCGCAATCACGTCCCGAAGCGCGAACGCTAAATGACGAATTAATTGAACTAGAGCACAAAATCAACACGATCGACACCTATCGAGACATCGTTAACTACAACTATTGGTGGGCCCGCTGCCAAGCCGAGCCCAAGGATGATTGCTTGCTTGCCCGTGATTTGCTTTATCAGGCCGAAGAAGCCTACAAAGATACCAAGCTGTTCGATGCCAAAAAACGATACGAAGATGCGTTCGCCAAATGGCGCATCGTGCTCGATCAGTATCCGGTGCTGCGGTCGAGCAATATCGTGGCCGACGACTTGGTGGATGAAATTAACAAATACAGAAAGGTGATCGGAAAAATCCCTGGATCAAAGTTTCCCGATAACTTTGTTCTGCAAGATATGATCGATCTGAACGAAGGAAAGACGCCGGTT
>DATJYL010000049.1 GCA_035499655.1 Pirellulales bacterium | reverse complement strand
TCGGCAACTTCTTCTACACGCACTCGTACACCATGCAATACGGCGAACCGTTCACGCACACCGGCGTGCTGGCCAGCCGCAACATCAACGACAACTGGGCTTGGAGCGCGGGCGTGGTGGCCGGTTGGAACGACTTCAGCTTGGAAGAAGGCGCCCAATTCCTGGGCGGCATCACCTACACCGATGCAGCCTACGGCAGCTTGGCGTTCTCGATCATCACCGGTGACGAAAGCACCATCAACACCTCCGGCGAAGGACCGTTTGCTAACCGCACGATGATTAGCACCGTGTGGACCCGCAACCTGACCAGCCGCTGGACCTATGTGTTCCAGAACGACGACGGTTGGCAAGCGGATGCCTCCGACGCCGACGGCGCCTCGACCGCCACGTGGTACGGCGTGAATCAGTACTTGTTCTACAAGATCAATTGCTGCTGGACCCTCGGCTGGCGGTTTGAATGGTTCCGCGATCAGGACGGCTTTGTCGTGACGGAACCGCTGCGTAGCATTGACGCCGGCGGCACGGCCTTCGGTGGATTTACCGGCGACTTCTACGAGACGTCGATTGGCTTGAACTACAAGCCGAACGGCAACTTCGCTCTGCGTCCGGAAATCCGCTACGATTGGTACACGGGTGCACCGGGCACCAATGGCTTGCCCTACAACGATGGCAACAGCCGGAACCAGTTCCTGTTCGGTCTGGACGCCATCTACCAGTGGTAAGCACGATTTGAGAGGAATTTGAATTGAACGAAGCCCACGGGATAAAACCCGTGGGCTTTTTTTTGCGCGCGGGTTTGCAAGTCGGCATCGTTGCGGCACGCAATACGGGTTAAGGAAGCCCGGGATTTTAAAAATGGTCATTGTGCAAGATTCGGTGCAAAAGGCTTGCACGACGGCGCAGCGGGACTTGCCTGTAAAGCGGGCAAGAATGATGGCATTTGAACCATAGCGAAGAAGATTTGTAGTTGTCGGGAAGTCTCTAAGTCCGTATCCGACAACCCAGTTCCGCGACCGTGGCAGGAGGGCGTAGCACTCCATTTTGGGAGTTGGCATAGCGCTTGCAGAGATGGGTGCATCCAAAAACGGGGCCCGCTAATTGTGGAAATATAATTAGCAACCTGTTTGGACTGACCGAGGGATTTCGGACGGGCCACGGAATTCCACGAGACAAAAACGAAGGATGCTTGGCTTTCGCCGGGCATTCCCCTGCGACGTGTGGTGTGGCAGTGCGTCAGGACGACGCCAGAAGCGCGTGTGTGGGGTGTCACGGGCTGTTTTGCAGGAGAAAAGTTGGGCGTTCGCCTGCCCAGGCAGCTCGTGACACCTATTTTTACTTTTCGGACTTGAACGACTCGGTGGAAATGCGAGGCCGACCAGCGCGCCCCGCTGGCTGTGGGGAAGCCAACTTGCAGGAAAGGCGGCCGCACTTCTGATGCCGTTTCTAGCAGACAAGTCTGACTCTGCCGCGTGCCGTTTTATGCGTGACGGCAACCGATCAACGAAAATCTTTTGAAAAACTTCCGGCTCATGCCTGGGCCAGAAGGATGCCCCAATGGCTTGGGTGGGCGCTCCGCCTAGCCCGCTCAAGCCGGGGCATTTTTTGTGCGCGCCGGCTGACGGATGTTGCCGCCCTTGTTTGCTACCTCGTGGTGGACTAACATCGGTCAAAGAAGAGTCGAAGAGTCTGCAAGTTGGGCGATTCCCTTGTTTGAACTTCTTCGGCTCACTGGCTGGTCGACTTTTAGACCTTTGGACTTTTCGACTCTAAAACGCCCCCACCACGCCACCCACACCTTGCCCATGAAGCTCATTATTGCCATCATTCAGCCCAGCAAGTTGGAGGCCGTTAAGGCCGCGCTGACGGAAGTCGAGGTATTCCGATTGACCGTCATGGACGTGCAAGGCTTTGGCCGCCAAAAGGGACACGCAGAGTTGTATCGCGGGCACGAAATTAGCGTGAATTTGCTGCGCAAGGTGCAATTGCAAATTGCCGTGAACGAAGATTTTGTGGAGCCCACGATTAACGCCATTATCAAAGGGGGGCGGTCATCGCCCAATGGGGAAATCGGCGACGGCAAGATTTTTGTGCTGCCGATGGACGATTGCATCCGCATCCGCACCGGCGAACGGGGCGGAGAAGCGATCTGACGTGCGCGAATCATGGCAATGGCTTGCTCTTTGCGCCGCAATTGCAGCTCTCGGAATGGAACGGCCTGGGAGAATAACGAATGACCATCCCGGCGCGCCGGGACCAATGACCAATGTGAGATGACCAAGCGTAGAATCCGCAAATTGGTCATTGGTGCTTAGTCATTGGTCATTTAACTTCCGCGTGGCCACCATTTGCACAGTAGGATGCCGCCGAAGAAGAGGAGCATGAGGGGGACTGCCAGGAAGAATATGCTGTAGGGATCGCCCGGCGTCAACACTGCGGCAATTACCCAAATGACGAGGACGGAAATTCGCCAGTTGCTTAGATAAGAGCGAATCGTGAATATGCGGACGCGCTCCAAAAACAGCATCACCAGCGGCAACTGGAAGGCCAGCCCGAAGCCCAACGGCAAAAACAACACGAAACTGAGCCACTCGCTGATGCGGGGCTCCGGATCGATGCCCATCGAACGATTGAAGCCGAGGAAAAACGCTAAGATCGGCTTAAACACGAAGAACGACATATACACGCCAAACAAAAATAGGCCCAGACTCATTGGCAAATAAACCTTCACCAATCGCTTTTCTTTGGAGTACAAGCCGGCCGCCACGAATGACCAGAGTTGAAAAAAAATCCAGGGACTGGCGATGACGAAGCCGGCGATCAGCGCAGCCTTGAGCCAGATCATGAAGGGCTCTTGCCCGCTGAGGCTTTTGGTGTGGGTGCGAGGATCGTTGTCGAGCTTATGCCAGAGGAGCAATTCTTGGAGCCCTGGCGACGGGCCTGCCTGCGATTGGGGATTCGATGGCGCGGGGGGTGCCGGTTGCGGCGCCGAAACCAATTCGGGATGCGTTTTTCCGACGGCGTCGGCCAGTTGTTGCGGATCGACATAGACGCGCTGGAAAACCATTCCCTCGGATTGGACACGGGCGAGATCAGCCTGGCTGGGATTGGGGTTGATTTTGTACAGTTCCTCTTCGGCAGCGCTGCGGTAATAGACTTCCAGCGCGTTTTCGAGGGGACTTTGGATGAAGCGGACAATGGCATCGGCCAAGAAAAAGCCGAGCAGCGTGCCGACGGCCAGTCCAATTAGAGCGCGCCAGAGGCTACTGCGCAGCTCCAGCAGATGCTCCCCGAAGGTCATTACGGAATCTTTGAATGGATCGTTGTCGAGCTGCTTGCTCATGATGGCGCGGAGGGAACGCGGCAGGGAGGGTCGAAAAAGTCAAATCGTCGAAAAATCGAAAAGAACAAGATAAATGGCCTAATCAACTCTTAGATTTTTGGCCCCTTCGACTTTTGGACTGTTCGACGCTGTAAAAGGGTCCATCATATTAAGCCCTGCCGCAAGCCGCCAACGGGCCAAAACGGCCAGGGCCGGGTTAAATGGGCCTGTGGTAGCAGCCATCTTTAATGACTCTGGCAATTTTGCGGCCGGGGGATAGAATATCGTTGGGTTGTGGTGGGAGCGGTGAATCCCTATCCGCGCCAGATATTGCGGCGCAAACAGGAGGGTGTCGAGCATGTCTACCCGAACTATAACCAACAGTTGGTGGTGGTGGGTGATCGGTGCGGCCGCCGTGGTGTGGGCGTTGGCGGCGAGCGTGGCGGGCGCGGCCACCAAAGTGCCGGTTCACACGGCGGATCAACCGATTGTTCATCCGTCTGACATTGGCCCATCGGATGCGCCGGTTCGGAACGCGATTCTGACCCAACAAGATCGCACGGAGATTAAGGTGCAGCCGGCGCGGTGGTGGTACGGCGGATATTACGGGTATGTTCCGTCCTATGCGTATTACCCGGGTCCGTATGTGAGCTACTATCCGCGATATTATTCCAGCTACTATTACCCGGCGCCGTATACGACCTATTACGCACCCACATATTATTCCGCGGCCCCCGGTCCGTATTATCCGTATTACTCTGCAGCGCCGGTGTACGCCGCGCCGGTTTATCGATTTCCGCGACGGGCATTTGTAGGCGCGTATTATTGGTGATTTAATCTTGGAACGGTTGCTTGTGGCAGTGAAGACTGCTCAGATCTACTCTAGGCCATACGTTTGAACGCTTCGGGCAGGAAGCGGAGCAGGTCGCTGGCGATGAGAGAAACTTGGCCCAGGGCTTCGGCTGCGAGATCGCCGGCCAGTCCGTGGACGTGTACCCCCAACTGCGCGGCTTCAAACGGCGAAAGACCTTGCCCTAACAGCGCGGTGATGATACCGGTTAGCACGTCGCCAGCGCCACCGGTGGCCATGCCGGGGTTGCCGGTATGGTTTTCGTACAGATCGTGGCCATCGGTCACGATGGTACGGTGGCCTTTCAGCACGACAATCAATTTGCCGCGAATGGCGAAATCTCGGGCGCGGTCTTCGCGCTCGGCCGGATCAAGCTTGGCAATACCCGCCAGGCGAGCAAATTCGCCCGGATGAGGCGTGAGAATGCGCGGGCCGGCATGGCGCGAAAATAAATCGGGCTGTGTGGACAGTGCGTTGAGAGCATCGGCATCGAAGACGGCGGGCTGGGTGAACTCGAAATACATGCGTCCGACGAGATAATCGAGGTCGGGCGTGACTTGCAATCCCGGTCCGCAACCGATGGTGGTGCATTTGGCGGCGATTTCGGCAATTCGGCGGTGAGCGGCTTTGGCGAGGCGGCCTTGGTCATCGCACGGCAGGGGCACGGTCATATAGGAAGCCTCGAAGCCGGCGACCACGGGCTGGCAGCTTTCGGAAGTAGCGACGGTGACCAGGCCTGCGCCGCTGCGGAGGGCGGCCATGCCGGAAAGCGAAATGGAACCGGCCATGCCGCGCGAGCCACCCACAAGTAATGCGTGCCCAAAATTTCCTTTGTGACTATCGGGCGGTCGCGGGGCAAGTTTGGGGAGCGGGGGAGTTGGCATGGGGTTCAGGGTTAAGAGTTCAGGGTTCAGGAAATGGGTCCACAAGAATTATGTAGCGCACTGGATGAAATGCGAATTGGGACCAAATCGAAATGGCCGGAGCAGCGCTAAACAACGATTATGCCGTTCTTGCCGCCGCGCCATGGGCGATGAGGCCGGCCACGTAGCCCGCTTTGAAGCCGGCGTCGACATTCACGACGGTGACGTTGGCGGCGCAACTGTTGAGCATACTCAACAGTGCGGCTAATCCGCCGCAACTGGCGCCGTAGCCGACGCTGGTGGGAACGGCAATGACCGGGCAGGGCACGTATCCGCCCACAACGCTGGGAAGTGCGCCTTCCATACCGGCGACGACAATGGCGGCGGCCGCGCCGTGGAGCATAGGCAACTTTTCCGGGAAGCGATGCGGGCCGGCCACGCCGACGTCGTGAATGAGGACGGATTCCACGCCCATCCAAGAGAGCGTTTCGCGCGCTTCTTCGGCCACGGGAATGTCGGTGGTGCCGGCGGTGACAATGGCGACAAAGGTTTTTGGCTGCTGTTTTGAATTATCTGATTTTGAATCGGCAACGGATTTTGGCAGCGGCACTCTGAGCGTGCGGGCGACTTCGTTGTACCGTGCCGTTGGAAATTTTTGGATGAGTTCCGCGGCGATGTCGGGCGCAATGCGGGTGGCCAGCACGTCGATGTGCTCGTCCAACATTCGACGAATTAGCCGCTGGAGCGTGTCGCGTGTTTTGCCTTCGCCGAAGATGACTTCGGGAAAGCCGCAACGGCGGGGGCGATCGAGATCGAGTTGCACATCGCCCAAATCTGCGGTTTTGGGCTGGACCAGGCTACGCAGAAAGTTATCGAGCGATAATTCGCCGCGGAGGAGTTGCTGGGCGAGGTGTTGGACGTGGGCGGAATCCATATCATTCTTACTTTGCTTGTTCATTGTGCCTCGCATCTTCCAGCTTCGGCGGCAGAAACACATCTGAATTGATGCGAAATCCGTCAATCTTCCAAGAATCGCCGACCCTGCGAAGCTGGACTAAAATCACCCCATGTCCCTTCACGAATTCACCGGGGATCGTGTAGTTTCCGATCGTCGCGGAACCTGTTGGGGTGCGTGCCCCCATGAAAATGCCTCCGCTGGGCTCATCAAGGTGTTTGAGCGCGCCAAGCTGGCGAAACATGACAAATAACCGCTCCACTTCATCGGGGTCGTTCATCATGGATTTCATCTCGGGAGTCGCGGCATCAAGCAACTCTTGCGAATTCCAGTGCTCAACAATTTTAGGCACTTCGCTGTTAAGGTAAACAATCGCCTCACGATTGAATTCGATACCTTTCGGGATAAAAACAGCAAAGAGGATAATAATAATGACAATAATTATCGCAAAAACCACACCAAGACAGGTGAAGAGTTTTTTCATGATAACCCCTTAAAGCATGCCGTCGGATTGGCACAGGAAACCCAATAACAATCCGCAAGGAAAATGCTGAAGAAGACTTGCTGCCGAGAAATGATTCCGCTGAATTCTGTACATAATTGGTGCCGCTCGATTACACCCCGTTAGGATTCAAGCCTTCGCTGCACATCGTACCGCACCGGGGCGCTACGTTCGATGGGGGGTTATTCGTCTTCCGCGTCTGGGATGCTCGTCTTGACGCTGCGGGGGGCACGGTTATATTGCCGAAACCGATGTTTTTTTAGGCGACAAGCTTATGGACGGTGCTGCCAGGAGAACGCGCAGGAAAGTGCAGAAGTGGCTTGTCGGGCGGCTGTTGGGAAACCGATCGACGCGCCGATTTTTGGAAAAGCAGTTGATTGCCGCGCACCCGATTTTGAGTAATCCGCAAATGCGGATTGCCCCGCCGGGGCACTTTTATTCTCCGCTTCCGGACATCACGGCCCTCGCGGACGGGCAGCCACTGGCTTCGACGGTGTGGGACGGGGTGAATCTGAATGCCGACGGTCAACGGCAATTGCTAGGGGAGCTGGCAGAGAAGGCTAGTGCGTTCGACTGGCCAGAGGAGCAGACCCCGACTCGGCGATTTTGGCTGAAAAATGGTTATTACGAACATTGCGACAGCGTGACGCTGTTTTCGTTCATTCGCCGCTTTTGCCCGCGACGGATTATGGAAGTGGGTTCCGGATTCACGTCGGCGTTGATGCTGGACACCAACGATTTATATTGCGATTCGAGCATGCAATTGACGTTCATCGAGCCCTACCCAAAACGACTGAACCAACTGCTGACGCCGCGAGACGCTGAACGTGCGCGAATTATAGTCTCTGGCGTTCAACGGGTGCCCGTGGAAGAGTTTGATCAACTGGAGGCGGGAGACTTTTTGTTCATCGATTCATCGCACGTCTCGAAATATGGCAGCGACGTGAACCACTTGCTGTTTAACGTGCTGCCGCGGCTGCGGCCGGGCGTGATGATTCATATGCATGATATTTTTTTCCCCTTCGAGTATCCCCTGCAATGGCTGAAGGACGGACGGGCTTGGAACGAGTTATATTTGCTCCGGGCATTTCTGCAGTACAACAACGCGTTTGAGATTTTATTTTCCAACAGTTTTGTGACTGCTCGGTATCCTGAGGATGTGAAGCGGCTGATCCCGCTGATGGACGCCTCCCGCGGCGCGGCGATGTGGCTGAAGAAGCTTTAATAACGAGATAGCTGTGCCGACTGGCAGGTGCTTTCCGCGGGCTGCCTCGGCCCCCGCATAGCGCTGGACTCAAAAAGAGGAAAAGCGAAGAGGGCACATATAGACAAGCCCTGTGGAGCGAGGGCATAATTCGAGCACTTGGAGCGGCAACGATGGTTCGAGTATTGAGTGCAAAGCCGCGAGCGAAAAACTTTTAAGCAATTTTAATCGACCGGCGATATGGAATATTTTTCCGCCCGGCGCGACCGGCTTCGCAAGCTGCTGCAGAAAGCGGAAGTCGACACGCTGTTGGTTACAAGTTATCCGAACGTCACGTATCTCACCGGTTTCACCGGCGACGACAGTTATTTGCTGGTGACGCGCACCGGCGAAGTGTTGCTGAGCGATCCGCGCTATACCACGCAGCTTGGGGAAGAATGCCCGGGACTGAACTTGCACATTCGACCACCGGGCGAATCAATGCTGGACGGCTGCATCAGGCTGTTGAAGCAGGCCAAGGTTTCGCGGTTGGGAGTGGAAGGGGATTCGATGTCCGTCGGGTATTACGAGCGATTGGCGGAGAAGGCGGAGAAGGTGGAGCTGGCCACGACGACGGGGCTGGTAGAACACCTGCGGATGATTAAGGATAAAGAGGAAATTGCCGAAATCCGCCAGGCGGTGGCAATTGCGGAAAAAGCGTTTGCGGTGGTGCGGGCCGCGTTGCGAGCGGAGCAAACCGAAAAAGAAATTGCCGACGCATTGGAAAACCAAATGCGGCTGTTTGGCGGGCGCGGGGCGAGTTTCACGCCGATTGTGGCAACGGGAGATCGGGCAGCTTTGCCACACTACCGGCCGGGTTTACGGCATGTGGGGGAGGCCGCATTCGTACTGATCGATTGGGGGGCGCTGGGGCGGCTGTACATGAGCGACTTGACCCGAACTTTGGTGACCGGTAAAATCCCGCCCAAACTCCAACGCATTTATGAAGTTGTGTTGAAAGCGCAACTGGCGGCCATCGAAGCGATTCGGCCCGGGCGGAGGTGCGAGGAAATCGACAGGGCGGCTCGTAATGTGATTGAAAAAGCAGGTTATGGGAAGCAGTTTGGGCACGGCCTGGGACACGGCCTGGGGCTGGAAATCCACGAGGCGCCGCGGTTTGCCAAAAAGAGCTCCGTGAAATTGGAGCCGGGCATGGTGATGACCGTCGAGCCGGGCATTTACCTGCCGGGTTTTGGCGGCGTGCGAATTGAGGACGACGTGCTGGTCACCCGGGGCGGTTGCGAGGTGTTGACATCGGTTCCCAAGCAATGGGAGGAATCGATTGTGTCGGTGAATTGACGCGAAATCTAAAATCTGAATTAGCAGCGGCGACATCACGCCCAGCGAGCGAAGCGAAATCAGTGGCTAAGCACAACCCGAAACACACCATGGCGGATTCCGAATCAGGCGCTGGCGATATCTTCGACGTAAAGAAAGTTCGTCGGCTGATTGAATTGATGAAGGAGCACGACTTGGCCGAGATTGACCTGCGGCAGGGGGAGCAGCGCGTGCGGCTGCGACGAGGAGCCGAACCGTTTATCAGCAGCGGGGCGTCGCCGTCTAGCGGAGTTGCGATGCCGGCGATGACCCATTCTGCGCCGGCCGGCGGACAGACGCCTGCCGCGGCCACAGAGAGCGCCGATTTGGCCGTCATCAAAAGCCCGATGGTGGGGACGTTTTACGCGGCCAGCAGCCCGGAAACGCCGCCGTTTGTGAAAGTGGGGGCCCACGTGGGACCGGACACGATTGTGTGCATTATCGAGGCGATGAAAGTGTTCAACGAAATCCCGGCGGAAATATCGGGCCAGGTAGCGGCGGTGCTGGTGGAAAACGGAGCGCCGGTGGAATACGGGCAACCGCTGTTCAAAATTGATACGAGGAAATAAGCGGCTAGCGATTAGCGATTAGCGGCTAGCCAGCATCCATTCGATTCGTTTTTGCATTTGAATGCCTGCTAATTGCCAATCGCTAATTGCTAATTGCTCTCGAAATGTTCAAACGCATTCTGGTGGCCAATCGGGGAGAAATAGCACTGCGGATAATCCGCGCCTGCCGCGAGTTGGGCATTGAAACCGTGGCCATTTTCAGCGAGGCCGATCGCGGGGCCCATTATCTGGATTTGGCGGACGAAGCATATTGCGTGGGGCCGCCGAAAGCTGCCGACAGTTATTTGAAAATCGACCGGGTCATCAGTGCGGCGGAAATTGGCAACGTGCAGGCGCTGCATCCGGGCTACGGCTTCCTGTCGGAAAACGCCCATTTCAACGAAATTTGCCGAAGCTGCAATATCGACTTTATCGGCCCCACGCCGGAAGCCATGGCCAAGCTAGGCGATAAGAACACGGCCCGCAAGATTGCGCGCGATGCCAAAGTACCGGTGGTGCCCGGCAGCGAGGGCTTGGTGGCGGATGAGAAAGAAGCGGTGCGACTGGCGCATGAAATTGGTTTTCCGGTGCTGATTAAAGCCACGGCCGGTGGGGGCGGGCGGGGCATGCGGGTGGCGGCCAACGACCTGACATTGAAAAGCGCATTGCAGCAAGCGGCGGCAGAAGCGGAAGCGGCGTTCGGGAATGCGGGAATTTATTTGGAGCGTTACGTGGAGCGGCCCCGGCACGTGGAGGTGCAAATTCTGGCCGATCAGCATGGAAACGCCGTGCATTTGTATGAGCGGGAATGTTCCACGCAGCGGCGTCACCAAAAGCTGATCGAGGAAAGTCCCGCGGCGCATCTTACGGTGGAAACGCGCAAGGCGATGTGCGAGGCGGCCGTGCGATTGGTAAAGACGGCCGGATACACCAACGCCGGGACGGTGGAGTTTATCGTTGACCAAAGCGGCAATTTTTATTTCATCGAAGTGAATGCCCGAATTCAGGTGGAACACCCGGTGACGGAGATGGTGACGGGGATCGATTTGATTAAATCGCAAATTCAGGTCGCTGCGGGCGAGAAGCTATGGTTTACGCAGGACGATGTACCGCAGCGCGGGGCGGCGCTGGAATGCCGCATTAACGCGGAAGATCCGAAGCGGAACTTTCAGCCTTGCCCGGGGAAAATAGAGCGGTTGATTGCGCCGGGCGGGTTTGGGGTGCGGTGGGATTCGCATGCTTTTTCCGGTTACACGGTTTCGCCGTATTACGATTCGATGATCGGCAAATTGATTGTTCACCAGCCGACGCGGGTGGGGGCCATCGAGACGATGCAGCGGGCGCTGGCGGAACTGGAAGTGCGGGGCATTAAAACCACGGTGCCGTTGCATCAGGAAATTCTGGCCCATACGGCGTTTCACGAATGTCGAATGGATACGACGTTTGTGGAGCGGACGTTCTTGGGGTGACCGCTCATTGAAGCGGGTGGAGCGCTCGCCTATCGGCTCGCGGCTAAACCGCAAGCAGATCGACTATGCTGCCGGAAGATTCGATTTGAATTGGTAGAATTCGGACGACTCGCGGCTAAAGCGCAAGCGGAGAGATGACGCTTGGCGATTCATTCCTTCGCCGACAATTTCCACCAGCTTCCACCGCTACCCGAACAGGACGCATTTTCCTATACTGTGGACGCATTTATCGCCCAGCTAGGAGTTTATTATGTCCAGTCCGCTTTCGCCCCCACCGCATGCGCAAACGCCGATTCATAAAGTGGCGATTGTGTTTGCGGGGGGTCCCGCCCCGGCGGCCAACGCGGTGATTTCGGCCGCAGCCGACTCGTTCATGCGGAACGGCGTTCAGGTTGTCGGCATTATGAACGGTTATTCCAATCTCATGCAGTTTGGCCCGGACCGTCCGCTGACGGAAGGCAAAGATTACATCATGATCACGCCGCGGTTGATGCGGCGAGTGCGCAGCGCGCAAGGGATTGTGATTGGGACGGCACGGGCGAACCCGGGGAAATCGGTATCGCATCCGAACCATTTGGACGATCCGGAAAAAGTGCAGCCGCTGCGCACGGTGTATGAGGCACTGTGCTCGATTGGGGTGGACGCGCTGATTTCGATTGGCGGCGACGACACGCTGAAAACGGCCAACAAGCTAAAGCTGTTTCAGGACCGGCTGCCGGCTGAGGCGCGGCACATTCCTGTCGTGCATTTGCCGAAGACCATTGACAACGATTATACAGGCATCGATTTCACATTTGGGTATTTCACGGCGGTCGACGCCCTGGCGGGGGAACTTCGCAACTTGCTGTACGATGCCGAGGCCACGCGGGTGTATTACCTGGCCGAAACCATGGGGCGCAGCGCCGGATGGCTGGCTTATGGGGCGGCCATTGCCGGCGAGGCCAGCCTGGTGATTAGCGTGGAAGACATTCACGGCGATTATTTGGCAATGGAGGAAAGCAAGGACGAGGAAACCGGCCAGAGCGTAACGCGCGAAATCATGAACGTGGACGAAGTGGTGAAACGGATCGTTAAAACGATGCGGGTTCGCGAGGAGAAAGAAGGCAAGCAGTACGGCGTGATCGTGGTGGCAGAAGGATTGGCCGAGTTTCTGCCGGCTAGTTATTTGAAAGATATTCCGCGCGACGAGCACAAGCACATTTCCGTGGCGCAAGTGAATTTGAACCGGCGGCTGGCCCGCTATGTGGCCGACGAATATAAAAAGCAAACGGGCAAGGAACGGCGCGTGATTGGTCTGCAGTTGGGATACGAAGCGCGGTGCTCCAAGCCGCACGCTTTCGACGTGATGCTGGGGAGCCAGCTAGGTGTGGGCGCTTATCGGGCGCTCATAGAAAAGCGATTGAACGGCGTGATGGTTTCAGTCCACGGCCAATTGGAATTGCAATATGTGCCGTTCGAAGAGTTGGTCGACCCGCACACGCTGGTGACGATGGTGCGCTACATCGATTTGGATTCCGATTTCCATAAGCTGGCGCGGTTTTTGGAAACGGACGTGAGCGAGTAGATGGAATTGTGATCCACCGACGACAAGTCGTCGGCTTGGATATTCGCTAGCCGTTGAGCGTGCCTTTGGTGCTGGGAACGCCGGGCATGCGGGGGTCGTTTTCGACGGCCATGCGCAGAGCGCGGGCCGTGGTTTTGAACACAGCTTCGGCAATGTGATGGCTGTTGCGGCCGTGGTGCAACAGCACGTGCAAATTCATCAGGGCGTTGGCGGCCAGGGCCTGCCAGAAATCTTCGACAAGTTCGCTATCGAACTGGCCGATTTTGCGGGCCGGAATGGCGACTTGAAACACGAGCGCGTAGCGGCCGCTTAAATCGACGGCGCTGGTGACCAGCGTTTCTTCCATCGGCAGCGTGAAGTGGCCGTAGCGGCGGATGCCCGCTTTGCCGCCGAGGGCCTGCTTGAGCGCTTGCCCCAAAGCAATGCCAACATCTTCGACGGTGTGGTGCTGATCGACGTGCAAATCACCCTGGGCCTGGACGTTTAAATCGAAGGCCGCGTGCTTGGCCAGCAGCGTAAGCATGTGATCGAAAAAGCCGACACCGGTGGCAATGGCACTGTTGCCTGCGCCGTCGAGGTTCAACTCAACGTGGACTTGCGTTTCGGCGGTTTTGCGGTCGATGACGGCAGTGCGGGGCATAAACGACAGTGGCTCGGCACGGGGAATAGGTTCTTCGCAACTATACCATGCCCTTCAGCAGGCTTAGGCAGGCGTCAATTTGCTCGTCGGTGCCGACGGAAATTCTTAACCCATCGCCCCAGCCGCGATAATCCATGTAGCGGACCAGCAGGTTGGCCACCTTCAGCCGTTCGTACAACGGTTTCACGGGAAGCGCGGGGTGCGGGTTCCAGACGAAATTCGCTTGCGAATCGACTGTCGCAAAGCCCAGGGCCCGCATGCCGGCGGTGAGTTTGGTTCGGGTGGCAATAATTTTTGCCCGATTGGCGGTCAGCCAGGCTTGATCGTCGATGGCGGCCGTGGCGCCGGCGATGGAGAGGGAATCGCAATTGTAGGAATCTTTCACTTTTTCCAACTCGCTGATGATGTGCGGTTGGGCGACGATGTAACCGAACCGCAGCCCGGCCAACGCATAAGATTTGCTGAGCGAGCGAGTGACCAAGATTTTGTCGGACTGTTTGACGAGCGAGATGCAGTGCGTGTCAGCAAAATCGACGTAGGCTTCGTCGACCAGCAAAGGGCAGGGGAGGGCATCGGCAATTTCGCGGACGCGCGCCGGGGGAATCATGGTGCCGCTGGGACTGTTGGGGTTGGGAAGAAAGGCCAGCTTCAAGCGCGGGCGGGATTTCGCGAATTTCTCACTCAGCGACCAGTCCTTCTCAAAAAAAACCTCTTCGGCCTCGGCTCCCTGCAGTTGGGCCAAGGTTTTGTACAGAATGTAACTGGGATACGGTAGCCGCAAGCAATCGCCCTGGCCGACGAAGGCGCGAGTGACGATGGTCAGCAAATCGTCGCTGCCGTTGCCGCACAAAATCCAATTCGGTTCCACACTCAGCAATTCCGCGGCCCGAGTACGGAAAGCGGTAGCCAATGGATCGGGATATTTTTGCAGCCCCGCTTGAATGGCCCGGCCGATGGCCCGCTGCACCGCCGGCGAAGACGGATACGGATTTTCGTTGGTGTTGAGCTTGATGATGCCCGCTTTGCGCGGCTGTTCGCCGGGAACGTAGCCTTGCATGGCCAGGATTTCGGGACGGATGAAAGACATTAGTGGTCGGTGGTCGGTTAAGACAGCGTGGAGCTATTTGTTTATTCGCACGTCGATGCTGGCCTTATGAGCCGTTAATCCTTCTTTTTCGGCCACGCGGCGGATGTCGTCGGCCAGGGCTGTCAAGCCGGCTTCGTTCAGCGCAATCACACTGCCGCCGCGCAAAAAATCGTTGGCGGTTAAGCCGGCGGCGAAACGGGCCGTGCCGCCAGTGGGGAGCACGTGTGATGGCCCGGCCGCATAATCGCCGGCGGCCACGGGGCTAAAGTGACCCAAAAAGGCGGCCCCAGCGTGTGGGATTTTTTCCAACAGGACTTCGGCATTGGCCGCGGCGACGTGCAGATGCTCCGGCGCGATTTCGTCGGCCAGGGTGCATGCTTCGTCGGCGCTACGGGCCAGAATGAGCGCGCCGAACTGTTCCAAACTTTGGCGGGCTAAATCTCCGCGAGATAAATGGGCCGTCTGGCGCGCTAGTTCTGCGGCCACGGCATCGATGAGCAGCGCGTGCCAGGTGATGAGAATGCCTGAGCCCGGCGCGTGTTCGGCCTGGGCAATTAAATCGGCGGCGGTGAAATCGGGGCGAGCGGTTTCATCGGCTATGACCACCACTTCGCTCGGTCCGGCAATCGAATCAATATCGACTTCGCCAAACACGTGCCGCTTGGCCAGGGCGACAAACAGATTGCCGGGGCCGACGATTTTATCGACCTTGGGAACGCCTGCGACACCGTAGGCGAGTGCGGCCACGCCTTGGACACCGCCGAGTCGGTAAACTTCGGTGATGCCGATTTCGGCGCACGTGGCCAACAGATCGGGATTGGAGGCGCCGAATTTTGTCGGCGGTGCAATGACGGCCAACTGCTTCACTCCGGCCACTTGGGCGGGCACGGCGGTCATCAATACGGTGGACGGATACGCCGCCGCGCCGCCGGGGACGCAAATTCCCACGCGGGCCAGCGGCAAATAGCGCTGCTGCAAATATCCGCCGGCGGCGGGCAAATCGACACGGACATCGTGCTGCAAAATCACTTGCTGGAAGCGGAGAATGTTTTGGCGGATGCGGCGGATACTGGATAAGAATTCGGCCTCGGCTGCGGCATGGGCGGCGGAGAGTTCGGCGGTGCTGACGCGGATGGTGTCGGCGGTGAGCTGGGCTTTGTCGATTCGGGCTGAATAATCGAGGACCGCGGGCAGGCCAGTTTCTTTCACGTCGTGACAAATTCGCTCCACGACTTGCTGCGGCGAAAGGGGCTGGCCGAAGACCTCCAGCGTGCGCTGGCGGCCGGCTTCGCTGACGATGTTTCCTTGCGGGCTAAGGCGGCGACGCAAATCGGCGAGGGCCTGGCGGACGTCGGCCTGGCGAGTGTCGATCCGCAACAGGTTCAAAGAATGTGACATACTTGTATGGACACGCCCACGAGGCTCAGGTTCAATGGCGAAGCTAGTATTCTGACTGTCAGGCGACCGCAGGAAAAGGGTGAAATGTGAGTCTATTATTGGCGCTGCCTTTTTCCGTGCGAATGCTGTTGTTGTTTGTCGTCGGCGCGTGCCTTGGATCGCTCATCAATTTAGGCATTTATCGGTTGGCGTATCAAAGGCGGCGGATCAGCCCGTGGAGTTTTACGCGGGGAAAAATTCCGCGGCGTAGCTGGGTAGATTGCGTGCCTGTTTTTGGTTGGTGGCGGCTGCGGCGGGAGGAAAAGCTGCAGGGGCGCGGCTTTTGGGTGCGGCCGATGCTGATTGAGCTGTGCTTTGCGCTGGGCGTGGCCGCGCTGTACGTGTTGGAAGTTAATCAGTACGCGCTGAACATGACCGAGGTGTGGCCCGGGCGTCGGCCGACTGAGGCACAGTTTGTCGGGCTGCTACACGTGCAGTTTGCGATTCACGTAGTGCTGTTGGCGGTGATGCTGGTGGCCACGTTC
Organism: Pirellulales bacterium; assembly: GCA_035499655.1. Lineage (NCBI taxonomy): Bacteria > Pseudomonadati > Planctomycetota > Planctomycetia > Pirellulales > Pirellulales bacterium. Next base: position 1,349 of record DATJYL010000049.1, on the reverse strand, counting down.
ATTGATATTGACGAACAAACGATTCCCGATGTTGTGACCGTGCCGGGCACCGTGGTGGCGCTGTTGTTGGCCGCGTTTTGCACGTCGCCGGCGTTGCCGTCGCTGCAAGTGGACGTGAATTTTCCGCGGCCGGAGAATTTGATCAGCCCGCTGCGGTTTGATTACCCATTTAGTCAGCCGACCGGTGCGGGAGCATTTTTGGGGAGCGGGGCTTCGCTGGCAATTGGGCTGGCGATTTATTTGGGGTGGTGTTTCGCGCTGTTGCCGCGGCAGTGGCGGAGGGGAATAAGAATCGGCAAAGCATGGCGTATGATGTGGTGGCGGATAGCGGCACGGGCGGAATGGGTGTGGGTGTTGCCGCTGGCCGTGGCAGGGGTGTTGCTCATCGTTTCGGCATGGGTGAAGGGAGGCCAACCGTGGCACGGATTGATGACGGCGCTGGTAGGGATGGCGGCCGGAGGCGGCATGATTTGGCTGATCCGCGTGATTGGCAGCGCGATGCTGCAACAGGAAGCGATGGGATTTGGCGACGTGACACTGCTGGCGATGATTGGGGCGTTTTTGGGATGGCAGGCGATTATCATCGTGTTTTTTATTGCGCCGTTTGTGGGGGTCGTGTTCGGCGGCATTCAATGGCTGTTGTTTCGGCAAAACGTGTTGCCGTACGGGCCGTTTTTGTGTTTGGCGGCGCTGGTGACGCTTTTGTTTTGGGTGCCGCTGTGGGATTACGCCGCCCGGATTTTTGAAATCCCGTGGCTAGTGCCGAGCGCCATTGTGGTTTGCTTGCCGCTGCTGGCGGGAATGCTGTACGGTTGGATGCTGCTGAAGCGGAGAATCATGAATGACGAATGACGAATCCCGGCGCGCCGGGATTGAATGAACAATGACCAAATCCCAATGACCAATGACAGATCGCCAAGGGGAGAGGCTTCAAATTGTTCATTCGTGCTTGGTCCTTGGTCCTTTCCCCATGCTATGTTTGAGCATGGCCCAGATGTTCGAAACGGTGAGCGATTTGCAAACCGGCGCGGAAGCACTCCGCTGGCGGCGGTACGGAGTGATTGAAGTGCGCCACGGCGAACTGGCGGCAATTCATTTGCGGCCGTGGCCGAAGCTGGTGTCGATTTTCAGCGTGCTGTGGGGACAGTGGTATCACAAGCACATGCCGGGAGATTGCCTACGGTTGTATTACAATCAGCCGATTCGGTATCCGAATTTTTTGGCGGTGAAGTTTGCCGTTTCGGCCCGGGGAACAAGTTGGGCCAGTGCGCGGCAGGCGCTGGAAGTTCTGGACGAAATTGCGCGAATCAAGGGGAGTGACGCGTTATTGTGCGATGCGGCGAACTTTC
>DATJYL010000048.1 GCA_035499655.1 Pirellulales bacterium | reverse complement strand
TAAAGATATTTCCTTGAAGTCAGCGTTGAAGTTAATTCTGTCGCGGTTCAATTTGAGTTATTTGATTAAGGACGAAATCCTTCAAATCACCACGAAGGAAAAAGCTGACACCACATTAACCACCAAGGTGTATTATGTCGGCGATTTGGTGGTGCCCATTCAAAGTCAAAACGTCAATTTGGGACAATTGGGCGGCGGTTTGGGCGGCATTGGCGGCGGTGGCGGCGGCATCGGTGGCGGCGGTGGATTAGGTGGCGGCATCGGCGGCGGCGGCGGTGGATTGGGCGGCGGCATCGGCGGCGGCGCATTTAGCCTGCCCGCCGAGTCGGGCCGTACGCTTGTGCCCGAACGTGGCACCGGCGGCGCGCTGGATGTAAACGATTCGCAGAATTCATCCGCAGCCAAGCCCGCCGAAAGCCGGCCGCAGTCCGTAGATAATCACTCCTCCGCGACAGTTCGACCCGTGTCGAATTCGTCGCCGGCTGCGGCAGCACCTGCGCCGTCAGCGCGTGCGACGGCAGCGAGCACAATCACCATCGACTCCAGCGCCGATCCCAATCAAGCGTGGAACGATTACTTCGCCGGATTGCCCCAGCCCGACGAACAGCACTCGGCCGAGATTGCCCGAAAACGTAATGCGGCCGTTGCCGATACGGCCAAGGAATTGATGAACGAGCGCAAATTCGTCGAGGTTACCGCCTTAATTAATGCGGCCCTGCGCAACGGTTATGCCCAACCTTGGATGTACGAGGCCTTGGCGCTATCGCTCCAAGCCTCCGACGCACCCAAAGACGAAATCGAACGGGCGTTGATGTCGGCCGCCGACTTTGCCCGTTCCCCCACCGATCTAGTGAATGTGGCGGTGTATATGGCGCGCATCGGTTTAGATGCCCGGGCGCTAAAATTGCTTCGACAGGTTTCGGTGATGCAGCCGTATCGCCACGAGCCGTACATGCACGGCCTGACCGTTGCCCAGCGGTTGAACGATGTCGATGGCATCCGCTGGGCTTGTCTGGGTGTGCTCAGCCAGGCCTGGCCGAACGACAAAAAGGAAATTGTGGAATCGGCCCGCTATGCCGCCGATGCGCTTTTAGAAAAACTGCGCAGCCAGGGGCAAATGAATCAGGCCGACGATTTCCGTCGTCAGCTTGACGAGGCCCAAGCCCGCGATTGTGTGGTGAAGGTCAGTTGGACGGGCGATGCCGACGTCGATTTAGCGGTGGAAGAACCGACCGGCGCCGTCTGCAAGTTCAGCAACCCGCGCACCACCGGCGGCGGAGTGATGCAGGGCGACACATACGCCAAATTGAAATCGCCCGGCAGCGACGGCGCCGCGGAGTATTCTCAGTCGTACATTCTGCCGCAGGGATTCAGCGGTCAATACAAAGTGTTGGTGCGGCGTTTGTGGGGACATGTGGCCACCGACAAGGTCACGGTCGATGTGTACACGCATTTTGGCACGACCAAGGTCGCGCACATCCACAAGCAAATTCCCGTCAGCGAGCGCGATGCTTTGGTTCTTTTTGATTTGAACAATGGCAGCCGCAAAGATCCGCTGGATCAGGCGCAATTGGCCCTGGCGACTGAAAATCAGGAAGTGGTCGGCCGCGCGGTATTGTCGGAACAATTGTCTGCGTTTGACAGCGAATCGTCTTCCGGCTCCGCCAGCGATTTGCCGGACGCCGGCGCAGGCGCCGGGAATGCCCCCGTGACGCCGTTCAATTTCCCGTTTTTCCGCGCCGGGGCCGTGGGCTATCAACCCGTGATTACGGTCTTGCCCGAAGGCACCAATTTATTTGCCACTGCGGTGGTATCAGCCGATCGGCGCTATGTGCGGATTACCGCTTTGCCGTTGTTTTCTACCGTGAGCAACGTGACAACCTTTAATTTCGCGACTGGCCAAACCGGTACGTCGACCTCCTCGACCAGCGGCACCACGACCACCAGCGGCACGACCACGACCTCGGGCACCACAACCACGGGCGGCACGACCACCACGCTTTAGGCGCGGCAGATTCTAAAAGCAGGCGATTTTACTCATCCATATCACCGACCGGCAGCAGGTCTGGGACACGCTGCCGGTTTTGTAGTGTATCTTTGACGATAAACCTTTCCCGCGCAGTCCGTTTCAGCCGCCCACAGAATTGCCGATTGATTGGAGCCTTTCATGGCAACATCGTGCGCCGCACGCCAGCTCTCTAAACAAGCAACAAAGCCGTACTTTGTCCGCCGGACTGCCATCATTCTCGGCGGAGTCGGGTGGCTCTTTTTTGGAGAATTAATTGCGGGGCCGGCGCCATCGCGGTTGTTGGCGGCCGATCTTTCGGTGGCGAAATCCGCCATGGAAACCATCACGGCGGACGATGCTCAAAACTTCGTCAACGTGCTGGCCGACGATGCGTTGGAAGGGCGTGAAACCGGAACCCGGGGCGGCCGCGCTGCGGGAACTTATTTAGGAGAGCAATTCCAACGGCTCAAGCTGCGCGGCGGCGGCGTGGGGGGTGGCTATTACCAACCATTCGGAGCCAACTCGCGAAATTTGTTGGGCTGGATTGAAGGGAGCGATCCGGAGCTCAAAAAGCAATTCGTCCTGGTCACGGCCCACTACGATCACATCGGCTATGGCAAGCCGTCCAATAGTTTCGGCCCACTGGGGCAAATTCACAACGGGGCCGACGACAATGCCAGCGGCGATGCTGGCATTTTGGAAACGGCCAATGCGTTCAATCAACTTCCCCAGGCCCCCAAGCGCAGCGTCATGTTCGCACTGTGGGATGCGGAGGAAGAAGGCTTGCTGGGCTCAAAATACTGGATCGATCACCCCACGGTGCCGCTGGCCAATGTGGCGGCCGTGCTGAATGTCGACATGATCGGCCGGTTGCGAAACAGCCGAGTCATTGTTTACGGCGGCCGTAGCAGTTACGACTGGCGGCAACTGCTCAGCCGCGACAACGAGGAAACCGGTTTGCTGCTGGATTTCGATTGGCTGATGAAGGCCGACAGCGATCATCAACCGTTTTTTGCCGCCGGCGTTCCGGTGCTGATGCTGCACACCGGCTTGCACGAAGATTATCACCGTCCCAGCGACAAAGCCGACAAAATCAACTCGGCCGGGCTAAAAACCGTGAGTCAGCTCCTGTTCCGCGCCGCGCTGGATTTGGCCGACGAAACGGCCCGGCCGAAATTCCGCACGGCCGCCCGGTCTGAGTCGCCCGCCTCGCAGCCATTGGTGGAACAACTCGCGCCCTCGCCGGCCGGACGATTGGGCATCACGTGGGACGAAACCCAATCCAGGCAAGGCGTGCTGCAAATCGCGGCGGTTGCCCCTGATAGCGCCGCGGCCAAAGCCGGTTTGAAAATGGGCGACCGCATCCTGAATTACGCCGGCAGCGAACTAACCGGCGTGGAGCAATTGCGACAGTTGGTGTTGGCCACCCAGGGCACTGTGCCAATCAAAGTTTTGCGCGCCGCCAACGAACAACCAATAGAAATGAGCATTCAGCCGGCGGGCGAACCCGTGCGATTGGGTCTGGCATGGCGCGTGGATGATGCCGAACCCGACGCGGTGCTGCTGGTCGGCATAACGCCTGGCTCGCCGGCGGAGCACGCCGGGTTGCAATTATACGATCGCATTTACGAGGTCAACGGACGGCGATTTTCTTCCAGCGACGAATTTCGGCAGCTCACCAATTCGCTCGCTAGTCCGCTGGAATTGCTCACCGAGACTCGGGGCAAAATCCGGCCCGTTACCGTGGAACGGTTGGAGATTGTGACCGGCGCGGCCGCGCCGGAAAAAGCAACGCCTGCCTCCGCTGCATCTTCTGCAACGCCGTCATCACCTCTCCCGGCCATGGCACAGCAGTAATTTGATTTCTGCATGCCGATGGCTTGAACGACGGGCATCCGACGGTAAATCCGACGACTGGACTATACTTTCGTGCCGTGCTAGCGAGTTACGTAATTTGCCAAATCTGCCACGGCGGCGGTGATCGCACATTTCTCGCTAATTCGCCCGCAGTTCGACTTGCCGGTGATTGCGGTTTGCAGTATTTTTCCGCACCCTTCGGGCGGAACTTTCACAGGCATCTCGGCGCGCCGGGCTGGCCAGTGTGGGCTTATCGCGTGCGCCTGAAAGGGGTAATTCCCGTCCAGTTCTGGGTGGGAACTTGATTCGCAACAACCTCGTCTGGTTTTTCAACATCTGTGCCTGACATTCGTCGCAGGGAAGCGAACCTGATGGTCGCACTCCGTCGCCGTTTGATCGTCGGCAGTCTGGCGCTAGCCGCCGGGCTAATGCTCGCCCTGCGCCCATCCTTCGCTCAGAATTCGTATGACGGCGGAAGCGCTTATCCCCTGCCCCCTTCGGCCACGGCATCCGGCGGGCAATTATCGCCACTGCCGTCCTATTCGCCACTGCCGTCCTACGCCCCACCGCCTTCAAGTGCGCCGTCTTCATTGAGCGCCCCGCCGGCATCGTATGCTCAGCCTGCGCCCTTTGGCCGGCCAGAAACCACCACCGCGCCAATAGCGGGTTATGTACCGCCGACATCCAATTCTTTAACGCCAACACAAGCCGCTGCAGAAGGACCAAGCTATTTGCCGCCAACCAGACCTGCTGCTGCGCCATCGAGCAGCGCCCCGCTTACCACACCATCCGTTGCCGGTAATTTGCCGCAAACTTCTGCCGTCGGCACTTACGGCACGGTGCCGATGATGGCGTCCCGAACTCCTGCCACCGCGCCTAATCTTGCGGCCTCTTCGACCGGCGCCGCGGCGTCTTCGACGGATACCGCCGGCGTGTCCAAGCTCCCCTCGTACACCGCTCCGGCCATGGCCGATCCCGGCCCACCCAATGGCCCGGCGGGCTCGTCTGACGCAGGCAACCCGCAATCCGGCGAAACCATTGTCCGCGAAGTGCGCGTGGAAGGAAATCACACCACGCCGGTGGCGAAAATGCCGAAGCTGAGTACCCGCGTCGGTCAACCGTTCGATCCGCGGTTGGTGCAAGAAGACGTGCGGGCCCTGGCCAGTTCGCGAAAGTTTCTCGACGTGCGGTCGCAATTTCAGGCGGTGCCTGACGGCATTGTCGTAATTTTCCAAGTGGTGGAACGGCCCACGATTGAAGAAGTGAAGTTTGTCGGCAATCAAGATGTGCGCACGCAAACGCTGCGGAAGAAATCAGAATTGGAAAAGGGTCAACCCTTGGACCCCTACGCCATTGAAGAGGCCCGGCGGCGCGTCGAAGCGTATTATCACGAAACCGGCTACAACCACGTGGTCATAACCACGCTGGAAGGGGACAAACCGAATGATCGCAAGGCCGTATTTTTGGTCGACGAAGGGCAAGAACAACGCGTGCTGTGGGTCAGCTTCCAAGGCAATACCATCGCCAGCGCCGCCCGATTGCGCACGCAAATTTCCATCAAGCCGGGCGTGCTGTGGCTGTTTGGCGGCAAGGTCGATCGGAAAAAAATCGACGACGACGTGCAAAAGCTCTACGCCTATTACCGCGGCTTGGGATTTTTCCGCGCGAAAATTTCCCCCGACCTGCAGTACAACGAAGCCAACGATTGGCTTTCGCTCAACTACATTATCGACGAAGGTCCGCGCTTCACGATCCGCAACGTTTCGTTCATTGGCAACGAAAAATTTCAAGTGGGAGATTTGAACAAGGGGCTGGAACAGACGAGCGGCAAACCGTTCAACCAGACCACGCTCGATCACGATCTGGTCGCCATCCGCGACGTGTATGGCACGCACGGCTACATTTTTTCCGATGTCCAGGCGGAAACACGCCTGCTGGAAGACCAGCCCCAAATGGACTTGGTTTACAACGTCAGCGAAGGCAAGCGCTACCGCGTGGGAAAAATCAACGTGAACATCGCCGGCGACGATCCGCACACCAAGCACTCCACCATTTATGACCGGCTGTCGCTGCACCCCGGCGATATTGTCGACACGAAGAAAATTCGCGAAGACGAACGCCGCTTGCGCGCCAGTGCCCTGTTCAATGTCGATCCCAGCAAGGGGGGCGCTCCGAAAATTGCCTTCAACAAGCCCGACTCCAATCCCGACGATGCCGACGCCGTCGCGCAAAAGCCTGACACCCCTCCCAGCCGGCGAGGCGCTCATGTGGGAGGCTTTGGCAGCGGCGGCTACGGCAGCGGTGCTGGATCGGGTGGCGATTACAGTCCGGGCGGTTATGGAAACGGAAACGGCTATGGGGGCGGAGTCGGTTCGGGCCCCGGTTATCCAGCCGGCGGCGGATACGACAGCTATCGTGGACAAGCGCCCGACGATGATGAAGTGGTGCTCGACATCACGCGCACGCTGGATTCCGACGGAAACGAAGTCGACATCTACGCGCCGCAGCAGCAGCCGGTGGTGCGGCCCGCGGATCACAATATTCAACAAGCGCGGTTCCAAAGTCCTGGTTCCGGCTATGGCAGCGCCAACTCGGCGGCCTCGAATTCCGATTGGTCCAGCTACAACACGCCGACGGGCGATCAAGCCCGCTCCGCATGGAACGTTCCGGCGGGCAGTTCCACGCCCAGTTATTTGCCGCCGGGAGCGCAGCCCATGTCGCCTAGCACGGCGATGACCCCATTATCGTCGGCAACGCAGCCCGGCGCCTATTCTGCCGCGCCGCCCACTTCGTACTCTCCGGCAACGTATCCGCCCACCGCTACCACAGCGCCGATTTATGCTCCGCCGCCCGTTGGCGGCTCACCGGCCGTAATGGCAACTCCACCGGCCACGTCTGCACCGGCGGCCGGTCTGTATTCCAACGCAGTTTACGGCGGCAGCTCGACGCCGGCCTTCAACGCACAATATCAAGGTGGCGGTTTGCCCCCCTCGAGTTCACCGCCCGTACCGGCTTATTCGCCGCCGATGGCACAACCGTCAGCTCCAGCGAGTACGGCGCCGGCTTACTCTCAGCCGGGGCAGCCCAATAGTTATCCGCCGGGCTTTGCCACCAGCGGCGGAAACGCCTTCGGACCGGGTTATGCAGGCAATAGTGCGGTCCCGCCTCCCGCTTATGGCGCGCCGCCGACAGGCTACGGCACACTTCCCGCGCCGGGTGTTGCACCGCAAGCGCCGCCGCAGCCGCCGGGCAACGTCGGTTATCAAGTCATTCCGGAAGGGGACGCGGTAACCGACATCAACGTCACGGCCCAGGAAACGATGACCGGCCGGTTGATGATTGGCGCCGGCATAAACTCCGACGCGGGCCTGGTGGGCAACTTTGTCTTGGACGAGCAAAACTTCGATATCACCCGGTTGCCCCGGTCGTGGGACGATATTACCAACGGCACCGCTTGGCGGGGCGGCGGACAGCAGTTCCGCTTGGAGGCCGAACCAGGCACCGAATTGCAGCGCTACGCGGTCACATTCCGCGATCCGTACATTTTCGATACGCCCGTGCAGTTCAGTATTTCGGCTTACTACTTCACCCGAATTTATGACAGTTGGACGGAAGGCCGCGTCGGCGGTACAACCAGTTTGGGTTATGCCTTCACTCCCGACCTGAAAGGCACGATTGGCTTCCGCGGCGAACAAGTGCAAATTTACAACGCCGTGGCCAGCCCCCCCCCTCAATTGCAAGAAGTGCTGGGCAACAACGATTTGTACGGCTTCTCGGTGGGCATGTCGCACGATACCCGCGACAGCCCGTTCCTGCCGACCGAAGGCCATTTGGTTTCCGCCACCTTTGAAGAAGTGGTGGGCTCGTTCCAGTACCCGCGCGTTGACGTGCAAGGGCAGCAGTATTTTCTGTTGCACGAACGGGCCGACGGTTCGGGCCGCCACGTAATTGGGCTTGGCGCACAGATGGATATCAGCGGCCCCGACACGCCCATTTACGACGCCTACTACGCGGGTGGTTTTAGCACGTTGCGCGGCTTTGCCTTCCGCGGAGTCACGCCCCGCGCGTCCGACGGCGTGGGCGTCGGCGGCGACTTCATGTTGCTGGGCACCGCCGAATACCTGTTCCCGATTACCGCGGACGATGCGTTACGAGGCGTCGTATTCTGTGATTTCGGCACCGTGGAGCCCGATGTCCGTTGGGGCAATATCCGCGTATCGCCAGGCTTTGGTTTACGCATCAACGTTCCGGCGATGGGTCCCGCGCCCATTGCATTGGACCTGGCCTTCCCTGTCGCCAGTGCGCCGGGCGACCAAATCCAAAACTTCAGCTTCTTCATTGGCATCGGCCGATAAGGCTCCGCTTCGAGAGTGCCGGCTGCAGCGCACACTTGGGCGCGGTCGCACCCTGTTCCGTGACATATCTGCTAGATATGCTTGGCAGTAGGCAACTCGCTTGGCCTGTTCCGTCCCATCCGTGCCTTTGCCCGAGCTGCGCAATGCCGTTTGCCCAATTATTTGCTCCGCGGCCGTCAACCAAAACATTGGCGGATTTTCTGCGCCGCCTATCGATGTCTCTAGCGGCGGGGATCGACATTCGCAAGGCGCTGGGCAGCGAGGCGCGGCGTTCGTCCCCGGCCCTCCGCGAGCGGATCGAAACCATGTCCGGCATGGTCAACACCGGTTCGACCGTCACCGTGGCCATGCAGGAAACTGGCGACTACTTTCCCGTATTGGTGCGAGAAGTCGTTTCCGTGGGCGAACAAACTGGACATTTGCCGGAAGTACTCAAACAACTGGCCGAGCATTACGACGAGCAACTTGCCCTGCGGCGGATGTTTTTGACCACGATTACCTGGCCGCTGATGGAACTGGCCATGGCGCTGGCGGTCATTGGGTTTTTGATTTGGATGTCGGCGACCATCACCAACATCACCGGCACAAAAACCGATCTGTTGGGCTTGGGCTTGACGGGCGTCGGCGGGTTAGTGGTCTACCTGATGTTTCTCGCGCTGGTGGGGGTGGGATTATTTTTGTTCTACCGCGCAGCGCGGACCGGACAGATGTGGACCCACCCCATTCAACGCCTGGCCCTGCGCCTTCCCATGCTGGGCGACGCGCTGCGAACCTTGGCGGTGGCACGCTTTGCTTGGACGCTCCACATTACGCTGGGCGCCGCACTCGACGTCAAACGGTCTTTACAGCTCGCCGTGGCCAGCACGCACAACGTGGAATTCACCGAGCAGTGGAAGCGCATGGAGCAGGTCATCGCACGTGGTCATCCCATTTACGAAGCCTTGACCGAAGCCGGTGTGTTTCCCATCGAACTGGTGCATGCCGTCCAAGTGGGCGAAGAAAGCGGCCGGCTGGTGGAATCCTTGGAAATTTTAGCGCGGCAACAGTTGGAAGCAGCGCGTACCGCGTTTGCCATTTTTACGCGCCTGGCCGGCTGGGGCGTTTGGTGCCTGGTGGCCGGTTTAATTACGGTGCTCATTTTTCGGCTGGCTGGCGACTACCTGGGCAACATTAACCAAGCGATGAAGGGGCTCAAAGGATGAAGCGATTCCACCCGCCCGATTATGGGCCAGTATTTGCCCCGTTGTTGGAAACAGCGCCCCTGAATGCCTTGGGACCCGGCCGCGCCGCGGCCCAGATGCGCGAACCATTGGAAGCCGTTTCGATCCCGGCCGCTTTTGTTCCACATCGCGTCGTCGATCAGGCATTGGCCTAGGCCTGTTTGGCCGGTCTGTGGCTGCGCTGGGATTTTCTGGACCGCTCCCACGGCATCAGCCAGGAAATCCATACCGCCACGGGCAGTTATTGGCACGGCATTTTGCACCGCCGCGAGCCGGATTACGACAACGCCAAATACTGGTTTCGGCGCGTGGGCCGGCATCCAGTGTTCGCGCCGCTGTGCAGTGCGGCGAAAGAAATCGCCCAGGCGGTTCCAGCGGAGCCAGCGGCGAATTTTTTGAAGCGCCAAAGCCAGTGGGATCCCTTCGCCTTCGTCGATGTGGTGGCCGCCAGCGACAAAAGCACGGCCAGCGAAGAATTGTGCCGTCAAATTCAACGCCGCGAATGGGAATTGCTGTTCGACTTCTCCTACCACGCGGCCCTCGGCAAGGTGCGGGATGAGTGAACCCGGTTCGCCGCCGCCGATTCCGCTGGACGTTCCCGGCGAACTGGCGCCCTTGGAGCCGGCACCCGGCGCCACCGATGCCCCGGCGAATGCCTTCGTCAACCGGCTGTGCATTGTCGCCGCCGCGGTGATGTGGAGTTCCAGTGGGTTTTTCGCCAAAAATCCCGCCTTCGATGCCTGGCCCAGCGACCAGCGCGGCGTGCTGCTGGCTTTTTGGCGGGCGCTGTTTGCCGGGCTGCTCATTCTGCCGGCTGTCCGCCGGCCGCGCTGGCCCATCAAGCTCTTGCCCATGATCGGCAGCTTTGCAGTGATGAATGTGACTTACCTGTCTGCCATGTCGTTGACCACGGCAGCCAATGCCATTTGGCTGCAAAATACCGCACCCTGGTGGATTTTCGGCGTCAGTGTGCTGGTCTTGCGCGAGCCCCTCAACCGACGCGATTTATTCACCTTGCTGCCCGGCGCTTTGGGCGTGGGATTGATTTTGCTGCACGAAGCGGGAAGCGAATCGCATATTGGCGTGGTGTGCGGCCTGGCGGCGGCGGTCAGCTATGCCGGAGTCATCATGTCGTTCCGCAGCCTGCGCGGCGAAGATACCTTTTGGCTGGTCAGCGTCAATCATTTGGCCACTGCGGCAATCCTTGCGCCCTTTGTGTTGTGGTGCGGTCTGTGGCCCAGTGGTTGGCAATGGCCGCTGCTCGTGGGCTTTGGCTTTTTCCAAATGGCGCTGCCATATACGCTGTTTGGTCGGGGGCTACGATCCATTTCCAGCCAGGAGGCCGCCGCCATTGCGCTGTTGGAACCGATTCTCTTGCCGCTGTGGGCATTTCTGGTGCGCGGCGAAAAACCTGCCTGGTGGACCGTCGCCGGCGCGGCCATGATTCTGCTGGGTTTGATTTTGCGTTACACGTGGCCAAGCAGTGCGCGAGCACATCTTAGGTCGATGTAACAGCGGTGGTCGGTGGTGGGCCAATTTGAACATAGCCCGACTGTGTCAGTCGGGAAAAGCGGCTGTCGGAATTTCAAATTGTCCCACCACCCGGTGGTCACACCGACTGCATGCGGAACGGCGTAAAACAAAGCACCGGCAGCGCCAGCGAGAGCAGGCCCAGAATGGTTCGCACCGCGCCCAAGGGAACCGTGTCGTCCGCAGTGCGCGGATGATCGACGCCAATGAACGTGACAATCACAATCATCAACGTCCACGAAACTTGGTGGGCAAGAACAATATACGCAATCGCCGCCAGTAAAAACCCCCGCGCGATAATCCTCGAGCGCCCCAGGAATAAGGCATAAATCACATGCCCACCGTCGAGCTGGCTGACAGGCATCATGTTCAATCCGGTGACGAACATTCCCACCCAGCCGGCCATGTAAACCGGGTTCATCACCAGTTCTTCACCAGGCGCCATGTCGGGCCGTAACCAGTGAATGAGCCATCTGGCCAACAGCGGATCGCCGAAGATAAAACCGCCATGTTGTGGAAGCGCGTGTTCGCCAATTTTAATGCCAATCCACACCAGCGGAATGGTCACCGCCAATCCGGCCAACGGGCCGGCTAATCCGATATCGAACATTTGCCGTCGGTTGGCCCGAAAGCCCTCCATGCCGATCACCGCTCCCATCGTGCCGGTAAGCATGATAGGCATCGGGATGAAAATGGGATAACTGGCTGGCACGCGATACCGCACGGTCATCAAAAAGTGCCCCATTTCGTGGGCCAATAGCACCGCCATGACACAGCCCATGTAGGTTAAGCCATCTGCCCAGTTGGCTTTCAGTTGGTGCCAGGTTGCGTTCCAATTCCATTGTTCGCCTTGAAATCCAAACAGAGTGGGCGCCCAATGATACGTGCCGGCCGCGTAAGTGAAAAAGCAGGTCAGCAAAAACAACACCAGTGGCAGCGCCCGCCGCCGCCGCGGCATGCCCAAGTCGAATTCGTCCAACATCTGCCGTGGCACGGACGGATACGAAGCAGCCGAAGCTGACGACATGACGGGCTTGGCTACCGCCGTCGGGAATGCAGCCGCCGGAAAAGGAGTTGCAGGTTTTTCGGCGGCGGAGGGCAAATCGGACGGGCCGGGTAGGGGATTCATGAATTCAGCATAGCAAACCGGCGGTAAATCACGAAAGTGGTCACGCACCCGCGCTGCCACAACGCTGTTCGGCAGTGAACAAAACCCCCAAACTAACTGATCGTGCTGCCCGCGATTGTAGCACGAGCACAATCGTGATATATTGTCGGGCTACCCTCAGGGGCCTGTTTTCAGCGCCGGTGTACGGTTCTGGGCCGCCAGCGAGGGATGTCCTTTAACTCGGAATTGGTTTCTTTTCTTTCAGCGCGACGCGGCTTCTGCAATGGTTCGTATCGAGGGAGTAAGCCGGCCGTGTTCAGGGCAATCCGCCGTTGCGGTGTGTGCTCCTGATTTGTCGCCGCCCATCGGCTTGGTGAAGATCAAATTCTTTCACGTGCCGAAAACTGTTTCGTGACAAGTAGCCAAGTTTCCGACAGCAGAAATTTTTCATGGTCAATCGAAACTTAATTCGCGGATTGGATATCGACGACGAAGAGTTGGATCGGGAACTAGATCTCGCCATGTCCGATGCCGCCAGCGGCTCCTTGGCCGTGGCCAATGTTGACCTGAACGAAAATGCAATCGTCGAGGGGCGCATTATCCGTGTTGATGATGAGTTTGTGTTGGTCGATGTCGGTTATAAAAGCGAAGGCCAAATTCCCCGCCACGAATGGGATGAATCGGAAGACCCGCCCGAAATCGGCCAGCACCTGAAGGTCCTGATCGAGGAAGTCGATGAAAGCACCGATCTCGAAGCCCGCGGCCTGATTGCCTTGTCTAAGCGCAAAGCGCGCAAGATCGAAGAATGGAACAAGGTGATGGATTCGGTCAAGGAAGGGGACGTAGTGACGGGCGCCGTCACGCGAAAAATCAAGGGCGGTTTGCTGGTCGATGTAAGCGGCGTGAACGTCTTTTTGCCTGCCAGCCAGGTCGATATTCGCCGCCCGTCCGACATTGGCGATTACGTGGGCCGCACCATTCAATGCTTGGTGCTCAAAATTGACGAGTCGCGCCGCAACATTGTCGTCAGCCGCCGTGCGCTCATCGAGCAAGAACGGACCGAAAAGAAAAAACAACTGTTGGAAACGTTGCAGGAAGGCCAGTTGCGCAAGGGCGTGGTGAAAAACATCGCCGAGTTCGGCGCCTTTGTCGATTTGGGAGGCATCGACGGCCTGTTGCACATTACCGACATGAGCTGGGGCCGCATCGGCCATCCGTCCGAAATGGTGGCCATCGATCAGGAATTAGAAGTGCAAATTCTGCACATCGACCGCGAACGGGAAAAAATCGCCCTCGGCCTCAAGCAAAAAACCGCCAGTCCCTGGGACAATGTGGCGGAAAAGTATCCGGTTGGCTCGGTGCACAAGGGCACCGTGGTCAACGTGATGAGCTACGGCGCGTTCGTGAAAATGGAAGAAGGCATCGAAGGCTTGGTTCACATCAGCGAAATGTCGTGGACCAAGCGCATCAGCCATCCCAACGAATTGGTGCACATTGACGACGAAGTACAAGTGGTCGTCCTCAAAATCGACAAGGAAAAGCACGAAATTTCGCTCGGCATGAAGCAAACCCAGGACAATCCCTGGGACAAAGTGGCCGATCGCTACCCGATTGGCACTCTGGTGGAAGGCACCGTGCGGAATCTCACCAATTACGGAGCCTTCATCGAAATTGAAGAAGGCATCGACGGCCTGCTGCACGTCAGCGATATGTCCTGGACCCGCAAAATCAGCCATCCCAGCGAGGTGGTCGAGAAGGGACAAAAAATCAAGTGCAAGGTCCTCTCGGTCGATCAGCAGCGCCGCCGAATCGCCCTGGGACTAAAGCAAATGGAAGACGATCCCTGGGCCACGGATATCCCCAGCCGTTACCAGTCGGGCCAAATCGTCAAAGGCACAGTGACTAAGCTCACCAACTTCGGCGTGTTTGTGGGCCTGGAAAACGGTCTGGAAGGTTTGCTGCACATTTCCGAGTTGGCCGACCACAAGGTGGAAAACCCGGAAGAAATCGTCAAAGTGGGCGACGAAATCGAAGTCAAAATTCTGCGCGTCGACACCGAGGAACGCAAAATTGGCCTCTCACGTAAGCGGGTGCAATGGAGCGAAGAGCATGAGGCGGAAGAAAGAGCCGGGGCCGGCGGCGAAGGTTCTGGCGGCGAGAATGGCGGCGGCGCCAATGGCGCCTCCGGCACCCCTGCATCCGAACTCAAAGGCGGCGTGGGCAAAAGCGGCCCGCTGATTCAGTCGGCTGGCGAATAAGTCAGTAGATATTTCCATCGGAACGCCAACGACTCGGCGGTTGGCCTAATTTGCGGCACGTGGCAGCCAACCAGGGCCACAAAGGCGATCTCCAGACGGCGGTAAGCCGACCTCCTGGCATTCTTTGCACTCACCTGCCAGCGCATGCGTTTCTGCCTACGACCGGTATAGCACGCACAATCGTTCGGCCATGCGCTCAGCGCGCGCCTTGCGGAAACCGTTGAACACGCTGAATCGTTTTATTGGCCCGCAGCAATCGTCAGAAACCGGTGCAATCGTCGATCCGCGCCAATCCGCACCAAGCGTGCTGTTCGGTACGGGCAGCATCCTGACTATATCCGGTTCACGTTGCCAAGTCCGCACGGTATTGGAGAAGATCGGAAAGCGAGGTCGATAGCTACGTTTGTGCAGACGGAACCCCCTGCAGGCTCCCATGGTCTCTCAAGTGGCTGCGCCGCTGCCACTAGCCAAGAAAAGAGAAACGCACTCGACTATGCCTACCACACGTCGCCGCCCTGCCGCGGCCGTCCAAACTCCGCTGGAGACTTATCTCCGCGAGATCAACGAAACCGCCCTCCTCAATGGGCCGCAGGAGCAGGAATTGGCCATTGCCATTGGCAACGGCGACGTCAAAGCACGGGATCGCATGGTCCGCGCCAATTTGCGGTTGGTCGTCAACATCGCTCGCGGATACACCGGCAAAGGCCTGGGGCTGCAAGATCTGATCGAAGAAGGCAATCTGGGCCTGTTGCGGGCGGTCGAAGGGTTCGATCCGGCCATGGGCACCCGCTTCAGCACTTACGCCAGTTATTGGATCAAACAATCGATCAAACGGGCCCTCATCAACTCCGCCAAAACCATCCGCATTCCAGCGTACATGGTGGAGCTGCTTTCCAAGTGGCGCCGTGCCAGTGCTCGCCTGACCGAAGAGCTCGGCCGCTCTCCCACGCCGGAAGAAGTGGGCCGCGTGTTGGGGCTGCCGCGGAAAAAGCTGTCGATCATCAAAAAAGCCATCCGCATTTATAACAGCACACCGCAAACCGATCAGCCCGAAGCCGGCTGGTCGTTGGGCGAAATGGTCACCGACGACGCCACCAAGCCCCCCGAGGAAATGCTGCTCAACAGCGACAATTTGCACCACGTCATGCAAATGTTGCAAACCATGGACGCCCGCGAAGCCACCGTCCTGCGGATGCGCTTCGGCCTGGAAGACAACGAGCCCCGCACGCTGAAAGAAATTGGCGAAGCGCTGGGCCTGACCCGCGAACGTGTGCGGCAAATCGAAACCGAAGCCCTGCACAAGCTGGCCGCCGGTCTGGAAGGCGAAGTGCAACCGGCCGAAGTGTAAAAGTGGCGCGGCTACTTCGAGCACCTAATTGTGATCGATTCGCCACACGGCCAAGACGTATACAATCCGATCAGCTGCCAGCACTTCGAAGTGGATTCCAAGTGGGCCACTGAAAGTAATTCGAACGTTGCCGGTTCGTGATTCACCGGAATTGTGCGGATCAGATTTCAGCACCGCGTCCAACTTGGAAGTGGCTTCGGCAATTTCCCGGCGGTTTACGGCGCGAAGCCAAATATCCGCCAGATCGCTCTCGGCGAACTTTGTCCAGATTACGGTGAAACTCATTTTTCACCGAGGCGATTTAGCACATCGGTGAGTGGGCTTCCCTTCCGATCTTGCCGGCGGCGCTCGATTTCCTCATCCGTAAACGGCGATTGGATGGTTCCCGGCGGCGGCACGGGATGAAAATAGCCCAATACTTGCCCAGTCTCGCTGCACAAAACCAACGGATCGCTGCCGGTCAATTTGGCCTGGAGCGAACTGTCGACGGTGACGCGTGTCATGAATGCACCTGCCCAATAATGATGGTTTAGTTAGGGCGCCCTCAATTATACCACTACCTGTCTCGGTTCAAAACTGCACCGAACCAGGGTAGCATCCTAGAACTCAGAAGCGCCGGGCATTTAACAGACGGGCCCGCTAAGGTAGAATTAGCATCGGCAGACAACCAAACACTGGGGGGTTGATATGGCGAAACTTATTATCGGTTATCTATGCGCAGCAGTTCTGTTGGCAATTGGACTCGTGTTGCGCTGGCAGTGTGGCAGTATCGTGTGGCCGCCCGTGATCACGGTGACGGGAATGAGTGGAGGCAGATACATGGATTCTTGGGGATCGCCCGAGGCAATTTACCGGGAGGTATCGCTCTTTTTGATTGCCACTGGTTGCGTGATCTTTGCAGCTACATTCATACGATGGCTATTTACCGACCAGCCAACCAACCCCACTTGAGTAACAAACAGTTAAGACACTACCGCCAGTATCAACGCGCATTTTAGCAGCTTGCCCGCAGCATCACAGTTCTAGGACACTGCCGAACCGGGGCTTGGTAAAAGCCTTGTCCTTATGGCAGGATAGTGCCCATGCCTCGCTGGAATACGGTAGCCATTATCGGCGTCGGTTTGATCGGTGGCTCGATCGGTTTGGCGCTGCGCAAAAAAGGGCTGGCAGCCGAAATTGTCGGCATCGGCCGACCGCAATCGGGTCCCAATCTGGAAAAAGCGAAACAGCTTGGCGCCATTACTTCGTCGGTGACTGACATGCCACAAGGCATGGCCGCCGCCGATGTTGTCATCGTGTGTACGCCCGTCGGCGAAATTGCCAACCACATTTTGCTAGCCGCGAAGGGATCGTCCGATCAGACAATTCTTACCGATGCCGGCAGCACCAAGGCCGCCATCATCCGCAAGGTGGAAGCCGCGCTTAAGCCGGGCAAACGCTTTGTGGGCAGTCATCCGTTGGCTGGCAGCGAAAAAAAAAGCGTTGAATTCGCCCGGGCAGATTTATTCGAAGGCCGCGTCGCGATTGTCACTCCCACCTCGCGCACCAAAGCCGCCGATGCAAAAGAAATCGCCGATTTTTGGTCTGCCCTGGGGTCCAACGTTCTGACCATGTCGCCGGAAATTCACGATCTGGCTTTGGCCGGCACCAGCCACGTTCCCCATTTGATTTCCGCGGCAGTCGCGGCAAATACACCGCCGGCCGATTTGCCCCTCACCGCCGGTGGCTGGCGCGATTTAACCCGCATCGCAGCGGGCGATCCCGCCTTGTGGACCCAAATTCTCCTGGAAAATCAAGCCCACGTCTTGAAGTCGCTGGCCGGGTTTGAGAAAAAGGTGACAGCGTTTCGGACGGCAATCGAGCGCGGCGATGCCGCACAGCTTCACGCCCTACTCACGGAAGGGAAACAAGTTCGCGATGCTCTGGGAGATTGACATCTATCCGGCGCCGGGCCAGCCAGACCGGTTGGCCTTGCAAGTGGCTGCCGACGCCGCCGAATTGGGGCTCGCTTCCGGATTGCAAGTGACGGCCGCCAGCGGTTATTTGCTGCAAGGCAAATTGCAGCGCGAGCAAGTGCAACGCTTGGCCCAGGAGTTGTTTGCCGACCGTGTGGTGGAGCAGGCCGTGGTGTCGCAAGTCGGCGCCGCTTCGGTCGCTTCCGAACCCTCTCCCTCTGGGGGCGGGCAGGTCTCCGCAGGCGACTCGCCGCGGCAGGGTGAGGGAGCAGCGCAGTCCCTCAAATCCACATTAGTCCACGTCCTTACTAAGCCCGGCGTGATGGACCCGGTGGCACAAAGCGCCGCGGCGGCGATTGCCGATTTTGGCGTTGCGGTGGAGGCAGTCCGCACGCTGCGAAAATTCTGGCTGTGCGATTTGCCGGCGGAAAAACTTCCGCTGCTGGCGGCCAAGGTGCTGGCCAACGACGCCATCGAGCAAGTTGTCGTCGGACCGTTGAAATTCGATCGTTTAGCGGTGGGCAGCGATTACGTGTTCCAGCTTGTTACGGTGCCGCTGCGCGACATGGACGATACGGCCCTGGTCAAGCTCAGCCGCACTGGGCAATTATTTCTGTCGCTAGACGAAATGCAGACCATCCAGACCCATTTTTGCCAGTTGGGGCGCGACCCCACCGACGCCGAATTGGAAACGCTGGCCCAAACTTGGAGCGAGCATTGCAGCCACAAAACCTTGGCCGGTCGCATCGCTTACACCGGGCCCAAAAGCGCCGATGGCAGCGCTGCCGGCGCCCAGCCGCAATCGCACCACTTCGAAAATATGCTGAAGGAAACCATTTTCGCCGCCACGCAAAAAATCCGCGCCCAGAGGCAAGCCGACGGCCACGACGATTGGTGCGTCAGCGTGTTTCAAGACAATGCCGGCGTCGTAAAATTTGACGACCAGTACCACGTCGTTTTCAAGGTCGAAACGCACAATCATCCCTCGGCATTGGAACCTTATGGCGGCGCGAATACCGGTTTGGGCGGCGTTATTCGCGATCCCTTGGGCACCGGCCTGGGCGCCAAGCCGGTCGCCAGCACCGACGTGTTTTGCTTCGCCCCGCCCGACACCCCTGCCGATTCGCTGCCGCCGGGCGTCCTGCATCCGCGCCGGGTGATGAAGGGCGTGGTGGCCGGCGTGCGCGATTACGGCAACCGCATGGGCATTCCCACCGTGAACGGCGCCATTTATTTTGACCCGCGCTATCTCGGCAACCCGCTTGTCTTTTGCGGCAATGTCGGTTTGCTGCCGGTCGACAAATCGCACAAACAGCCGCGGCCGGGTGATTTGATTGTCGCCGTCGGCGGTCGCACCGGGCGCGACGGCATTCACGGCGCCACGTTCAGCTCCGCCGAGTTGACCAGCGAAAGCGAATCGCTCTCCGGCGGCGCGGTGCAAATTGGCAACGCCATCACGGAAAAAATGCTGCTCGATGTAATCTTGCAGGCTCGTGATCGCGGTCTGTATTCCGCTATTACCGATTGCGGGGCCGGCGGATTTTCCAGCGCCGTCGGCGAAATGGGCGCTGACATCGGCGCGGCGGTGTTTTTGGACCGCGTGCCGCTGAAATACTCGGGCCTGTCGTACACGGAAATTTGGATTTCCGAAGCCCAAGAGCGAATGGTCCTGGCCGTGCCGCCGGCGAATTGGCCGGCCTTAAAATCGCTATGCGAATCCGAGGGAGTCGAAGCCACGGCCATTGGCGAATTCCGCCCCACGGGCCGTTTGCAATTGTTCTATCACAATCAGCAAGTGGCCGAACTGGAAATGCAATTCTTGCACGATGGCCGCCCGAAGATCGTTCGAACCGCCGTGTACACACCGCCGGAAACCAAGCCGCTGGATTCGGCAGAGACTGTAGGAACCGAATCCCTTCGCCGATCTTCCGATTACAACGCCGCGCTGCTGGCCATCCTCGGTTCGCTCAACGTCTGCAGCAAGGAATGGGTCATTCGCCAGTACGATCACGAAGTGCAAGGCGGCAGCGTCATCAAGCCGCTGGTCGGCATTTACAACGACGGTCCCAGCGATGCCGCGGTAATTCGCCCGGAGTTGAATTCCCGCCGCGGCCTGGTGATTTCCTGCGGCATGAATCCGCGCTATGCCGATTTTGACGCCTACCACATGGCCGCCAGCGCCATTGACGAGGCGGTGCGAAATTGCGTGGCCGTGGGGGCCGATCCCGCGCGCATTGCCATTCTGGATAATTTCTGCTGGGGCGATTGCGAGCGGCCGGAAACGCTCGGTTCGCTGGTTCGGGCGGCGCTGGCCTGCCACGACGTGGCCATTGCCTTGGGCACGCCGTTCATCAGCGGCAAAGACAGCCTGAACAATGAATTTCGATATGTGGACGCCGCCGGCGAGAAACGCAGCCTGGCCATTCCGCCGTCGCTTCTCATTAGTGCGTTGGGGCAAGTGGACGATGTCGGCCGCTGCGTCACCATGGATCTCAAACGGGCCGGCAATGTGTTGTATCAGGTCGGCGCGACAAAAAGCGAACTGGGAGGCTCGCACTTTGCACTCGTGACCAATTTGTCGGGCGGCCACGCGCCGCAGGTCGATCCTGCACGGGCTAAAGCCACTTTTGCGGCAATGCACGCGGCGATTCATGCCGGGCATGTGCGCGCCTGCCACGATTTAAGCGAAGGGGGCTTGGCTGCTGCCGCCGCGGAAATGGCGTTTGCCGGCGGACTGGGCGCACGCTTGTATTTGTTGGAAGTGCCCCACGAAGTGCCGCCAACCCAAGCGGCCGAAATTCCCGGCGGATTGGCCACGGTGCTATTGTTTTCCGAATCGAACAGTCGCTTTTTAGTCGAAGTGCCGCCCGATTGTGTCGGACATTTTGAACAAACCATGGGCGACGTGCCGCATGCCGCCATCGGCGAAGTGACCGCCGCGCCGCAATTGTTGGTGGTCGACGTCGATCCCAATCCGATTGCCGAACGACACATCATCGAAGTCGGCATCGCCGCGCTCAAACAGGCGTGGCAAAAACCGTTGAAGTGGTGACCTCATTCCGACGAGAAGTCGTCGGCTGGATATCTGCTATGCAACCGCGTGTTCTAATTCTGCGAGCCCCCGGCACCAATTGCGACGCCGAAACCGCCTATGCATTTCAGCGGACCGGCGCGCAGGCGGATATTTTGCACGTCGGCCGCGCCATTGAATCACCGCAGATTCTGGCAAATTATCAAGTCTTGTGCGTCCCGGGTGGCTTCAGTTACGGCGACGACATCGCCTCGGGCCGCATTTTCGGCGTGCAATTACAGCATCACCTGGCCGACGCCATGCAACAATTCAAAGCAGCGGGAAAACTTATTCTGGGCGTTTGCAACGGGTTTCAAGTGCTTGTGAAATGCGGTTTGCTGACCGATGGTATTGCAGGCCCGGCGTTGCCGGTCACGCTGGCCTGGAACACATCCAGAAAATTCGAAGATCGCTGGGTGAACCTGGCCGTAGAGAAAAGCCAATGCGTTTTCCTGGCTGGCATTTCGCAAATGTACCTGCCGGTGGCGCACGGCGAAGGACGCTTTTTCGTCGCCGACGAAAGCGTGTTGTCGGAACTCAAGCGGCGCGGGCAATTGCCGTTGCGGTACGCGCCGTTGAATGAGCATGGGCCGAAATCCACAGCCGATGTCGATCAGCCGATTTCGTATCCCGATAATCCGAACGGGGCGCACTGCAACGTGGCCGGCATGTGCGACGAGACGGGCCGTGTATTCGGCCTGATGCCGCATCCGGAGCGGCATATCGATCCGACGCACCATCCGCGCTGGACGCGGGGCGAAGCTGGCGAAGTCGGCGACGGATTACGGCTGTTTCAAAACGCCGTTCAATTCTTCCGTTGAGACCGTTTCGGCGGGTCGTTCTGGACCCACGGTGACCGTGCCTGGCATGGGAACATCCGTTTCGCTCGATTCTGCCGGATAGCCGGCGCTTACCGTGCCTGGGACACCGTTTACCGCAGAACTTCCGATCTGCGTGGCTGCGGCAGCCGCGGGGACCGCAATAGCTTGCGCTGCCGCACCCTGTTGGCAATTACAGCCAGGTGTGGCTGCCACCGGTGCGCCGCACGGATTGCTGCCTGCCGGAGCCATGACGACCGGCTGTGTCGGGGTAAAGAAGGTTTGGGCTTTCCAAACCTCGATCCGCCGCATCGTTTCAATACCGTCGGCGCAGCCGAACGCCGGTAAAATCGACAGAATCGAAAAAATCAACAGTTTGCGCATGGTTGGGCCGCTCCAGTTGCCACGTTGCAATCGTGCCCTGTCGTGGCGGTTATGCAACCCTAGCTTGCGGCTGGCGATGTGCAAACGCCACAGCACGGAAAATTCGGACAATTTTGACCGAATAAGGCCCAATACTGCCTTCCCCGCAAAAGTCGCTTAGCACTTTTTGGGACCCGTGGCGACCGGCGCCTAACCTTTACGATGCCGAATGCGGGAACGCATGCGGCGTTTCTTACGGCCTAATTTACGGCGGCCCTTGCCGGTCTTCTTGACACCCACAGCAGACTCCGTGTGATGAGGAAATGTTGGCAGATCAAGCAAATCAATCTGCAGCGGCGTGGGCCGGCTCCTCGCCGGCTGCAAATTCCGCCGCCTAATTGGCCGCTGATTTTAACATGGCATAGCTAAGCGCCAAGAGTAGATTGCCTCACCAGAACAGTCGCTAACGGTTTTTCCAATCGACGTTCGACAGCGCAGCCAGGGCCAACATCAGCGAATGCGTGCCGTCGCGCCCGTGCCCTTGGGCCCGCAGCGCCACGTACAACTGATGAGCCAAGGCCAACCCCGGCATCGACAGGCCCATCCGCTTCGATTCTTCCAGGGCAATGCCCATGTCTTTGATGAAATGTTCGACGAAAAAGCCGGGGTCAAAGTTGTTGGCCATCATCCGCGGACCGTAGTTGGAAAGCGACCAACTGCCCGCCGCCCCCGACGAGACCGACTGCATCACGCTTTCCAAATTCAGCCCCGCTTTGTAGCCGTACAGCAGCGCTTCGCACACACCGATCATGCCGGTGGCGATGAGAATTTGGTTCACCATTTTCGTGTGCTGCCCCGCGCCGGGCAGGCCTTGATAAACAATGGTTTTACCCATCGCTTCCCAACACGGACGCAAGGCCTCCACCACATCGCGCTGACCGCCGATCATGATCGAAAGCCGCGCCTCTCGGGCGCCAACATCACCGCCGGAAACCGGCGCGTCGATGGCGTGTACGCCCTTGGCTTTTGCTTGCTCCGCAATTTCCACGGCCAGCGACGGCTGGCTGGTTGTCATGTCGACCAGCACGGTCCCCGGCTTGCTACCCGCTAAAGCCCCTTGCGGGCCGAGCATAATTTCGCGCACGTCGGCTGGAAACCCGACAATGCTGAACACCACGTCCGCATGTTCCGCCACGGCTTTGGGCGAATCGGCCCACTTGGCCCCCTTTGCCAATACGGTTTCGGCCTTGGACTTCGTGCGGCTGTACACCGTCATCACGAAGCCGCGGTCGAGCAAATGGCCGCACATGCTGCGCCCCATCACGCCGGTGCCGATCCATCCTAACCGGGTTTTTCCTGGAACAACCGTGTCCATGGGCTTGGTCCAGTTTTCCTTGCGTTTCGATTACTATTAAACGATGCCCAATTGCGTATCACCAACGGTGTTCCGGCCGCTGTAGAATTTCAGTCAAAATAATTGCGTCCCGCATGTTCTTTCGGCCGGCCAAAAACAGCGCTATATCACTGGTGCGCTTGCGAGTGGCGACCGGCGCCGTGCCCGATTCCGCCCCCGCGGCTGCCAGGTTTGCTTTTGCCATCACGGCGGCGGAGGCGGCGTTGGCCGTGGCGCCAGCCGCTTCAAAAATTCCGGCCGCTTCTTTCTTCAGGTTCCCCAAATCATGCTGGAACACACGCTGCATGTGCGCTCGAAATTCCGCATCCGTCGATTGCTGCACCTGGCTAAGTTCAGTGGCCCGTTTTGTGAACTTGGAGCTGTCAAGCATCTCGGCCACATGCTGCGCCACCGAGCCACGACCGGCTTGGGGCAAATCGCGCGCCACATCGGCAGCGATGGTTGTCGGCGTTGTGCCCGAACCTGGAGCAAATTCTTTCTGGCCAGCGTCGGGCTTCTGTTTTGCTGGGGGCTGACGACGCGCCGTTCGCTGCTGTCCCGAATCGCCCGGTCGTCCGCTGGACGGCAGCCGCGCGTCCTTGGAAGGAAACATCGGGTCCCGCATTTTTCCCGCGGCAGGCGTGGCTTCGCCGGGCTTGGCAGCCGCGCGCCCTTCGCGCGCTGCCTGCGCCTGCCGGAGGAATTGATCGATTTCGCTTTGGAGCGAATCGCCGGCCTGCTTGGGCGGTTGCGGCAGCGCTGGTTTCGGGGGCGCTGCGCCACGCTGCGGCGGCTTTTGCGGAACCTGACTGGCAAAGCGGCCGATCACCCACACCAAAAACGCGATCACGAACGGCAGCAGCCTTAAAAAATCGTTCCAGCCGGCGGCAAGTAAAAGTATGGACATCGCTATCCGTTCACCAATTCACATTTCACTGATTTGTCTCACCCCGCGTCCCGCACCCCCTCGTCCCTTACGTGGGCGTCGAAGTCGTGCCTACACCGGAAATACTGTGCCGCATCTCCGTATCGGCCTGAATATTCCGCAACTTGTAGTAATCCACGATCCCCAAAACCCCGTCTTGGAACGCGGCGGCAATCGCTTTGGGCACTTCCGCTTCCGCCGCCACTAGTTCGGACCGGGCGCCTTCAACCGAGGCAATGTTTTCTTGCTCCAACGCCACGGCCATCGCCCGGCGCCCCTCGGCATTGGCCCGGGCCACGCGCATGTCTGCCTCGGCCCGATCAGCCTGCAACCGGGCCCCGATGTTCTCCCCCACGTCAATATCGGCAATGTCGATCGACACAATCTCAAACGCCGTTTGCGAGTCAAGCCGCCGCGCCAACACCGCCTTGGAAATGCGGTCTGGGTTTTCCAGCACGTCCATGTGCGTTTCCGAAGAGCCGATGGCGCTGACAATTCCTTCGCCGACACGAGCAATAATGGTCTCTTCCGTCGCACCGCCGATCACCTGGTTCAAATTTGTCCGCACCGTGACGCGGGCCTTCACCTTGCATTGAATGCCGTTTTTCGCCACGGCATCCAGCGTTTCTTTGCCGGAACCCCGGGCCGGGCAATCGATCACTTTCGGATAGACACTGGTCTTTACCGCTTCCAAAATATCGCGGCCTGCCAGGTCAATGGCCGTGGCAAGTTTATAGTCCAGCTTGATCGTTTTCGCCTTGTTTGCCGCGATGATCGACCGGATCACCAGCGGCACACGCCCGCCAGCCAAATAATGGGCTTCCAGCGCTTTGCTGGTCACGCCGGTCTCGTCCCCCAAGCCCGCCTGCACGGCCATAATTTTGCTGCGCACAATCACCGCCGGGTTCACCTTCCGAAATGTCATCCCCAACAAATCAAAAATCCCGATGCCAGCCCCGGTGGTCACCGATTGAATCCACAACCGGAAATACCGTGCAAATACCACCAGCATGACCAATGCTACGACCAGCAGCACGAGGATCACGGCAATCGTGATCACCTGATTGACTTCCGCATCGGCAACGACAAATGGCATGGCTGCACCGGAGGTGTGGAGCGAATAAAAACGACTTCAATTTACCGATCTGGCTACCTGCGCAGTGTTGCCAACCGAGGCGCCGGTGTCAAGCCGATGCAACTTTTTGTAGCCAACGAGAGCCGGCAAACCAGCACTTTATTGCAAAGGATCTTCAAACGGATCAAGCCCCAGCGAATCGATGGGCCGCGAAAGAATGTCGTCCTCCTCCTGCGATTTCTCCCCGCCCACCTGATCGACCGCGTGTTCATCGACCGCACGAACCACCACCATGGTCCCGCGCACATCGATCACGCGCACGCTTTGCCCCGCTTCGATCGGCTGTCCTTCGCTCATGGCGTCAATCGTGTGACCGTCGATCATGACCGCCCCACTGGGCAACATCAGCGATTTTGCTTTCCCCACGCGCCCCACCAGTTGCCGCAAGCGGCGTCGCTCCTCCCGATCGGGCAGCACTTCATCGGCCGTGGGAATGTCAGGCAGCAAGCGACGGCCCATCGGCGTGCGCGGCAACACACGAAACGCCATCATCAGCAGGACCGGAACCGCCACGCACGACACCGACAAAAACATGATGCCCACCGTCGGGCCGCTTTGATAAAATGCCATGACAATTGCGGTGATGATCGAGGTGAACGACAAAAACCCAATCACGCCCCCCGAGGGGACGAATATCTCAACCATCACCAGTGTTAAGCCAACCACCAACAATATGGCGGCCCAAAAAACAGGAGACATGCAAATGCGGGGCGAAGGAAAAGGAACGAGGCAGTGAACGGCACGCCGAGAATTTTACGCCGAAACGCGCCAGATTGGAACTCAACCGGAAATCAGATAATCCCCTCATTGTGTTTGGGTGGCGGACCGGGTGATTCCCGCTCCTCACTTTGGCCCCGTAGCGGCCGGGTCCAGTAACACTCCATTTTTGGACACTGCGGGTTCGCAGCACACGCTCCGGTTGAAACAACACGGTCGCCGCTCGCCGCGCGCAAGCTTGGAAAGTGCCACCAAAATATGCTTCTTCCGTGTGTCGGGATTTTTGGACATGCCCACCCAGCGAATCCAATCCCAGTGCGCCATTGGCGTCGCTTCGTTCCAGACTCTGAGCGATTTGGGGGCGCCCGCAAGCGCCTGTTTCACATCCGCCGGAATCTTGGGCTCTGGCCACTGCTCGATCGGTTCGATTTCCACGCTCGCCGTGTCCCCCACTTTCGCTTGCATGCTTTTCTCGATCTTCAGCCAGTGGCTTCCCTTTCCGTCCGGTTCAAGCGGTGCCCGAAAGTGGAAACCGTTGATGGTCCCTTCCACCATGCTCATGCCGCGCGACGGCAGCTTCTTGCTCGCGGTCTGCGGCAGTCTAAGCACGGTCCAGGAGCCAATGGCATAGGGCGTCGCTTGAAACTTGATGGTTGACATGGCCCGAAGAAGTAATGCACAGTTACCAGCCGAGTTATCGCTCGTTTGCAAGTGCTGCTTCTTGAAGACGGGAGAACATTACCCGCGCACCGGTCGCACCACCACCCGGCTGCCAATCACGTCGACCACCGTGATTGGGGCGCCCCGATCGATGGCCTCGCCGTCGGCAATCACATCCACCAATTGATCGCCAATGCGGGCTTTCCCTGACAAAACCAACCGTGTTGTCGCCACCCCTTGCTGACCCAGTAGATGCCGATAATCGGCCAGCGCTTCGCGGTGCGAAATGGCTTCCATTTCTTCACTCGATGGCGGCGCAAGCATCATGCGATTGAACACCGGCGCATGCGGCAAGAATTTGCGCATGGCAATCGCCGCCACCAGGCTGCCCGTCACTGCCCCGCCCAACACCAACAGCGAGTTGCGTAATTTTTCCCACTGATACTCGTTTCCAGGAATGACAAAGGTTTGGCTGGCCAGCACCAACGAAGCGATAATCATCAACCCGCCCCCAAAGCCAAATATCGCAAACCCCGGCAGCACAAATATCTCCAGGGCAACGCACAAAATGCCGGCAATAAACAGCAGCACTTGCAGCGCCACCGGATTGCCTTGCATGTGCTGCGCCCAAAAGTACAACAGCGCCGCTAACAGTGCCACAAACCCGCCCACGCCAACCCCCGGCGCATGCACTTCCAAATACACGCCCACGAAAATCATGATCAGCAAAAACATCTGCGCGCCCTCGGACGTTAGCGCGTCGATCAAAAAATCGGCCCAACCCGGCTCGACCATCGCCGGATTGCGCTCCAACCCGTAGGCTTGCTTGAACTGTTCGAAATTGTCGACCACTTTCCAAGCCAGCCCCAATTGCTCGGCCTTCTGGCCGGTCACTTGCAAAGACCCGCGGCTGCCTGTAACCAATTCCCCCTGCCGCCACGCGCCCGGATCACGCTGCTGCTTAAGTTCCTCTTCGCAGAAATAGGCAGTGATGTTGGCGCCGGGATTGGTGTAGCGATACACCTTGAGTTCCGGATCAATCATCGCCGCCGGCAGCGACCACGACCGCGATTTGTTCTTCTTCAGCGCGTCTTCCAACACGTTCACGGCCAACTGCCGGTCGTCGGGCTTAAGCGCATCAGCCCCTTCGCCTCCCAGTTTTGTATTGGGACCAACCACGAGCTGATCGCACGCCAAGGCCACTAAGGCCGCATCGCCTCGGGCCTGCCGCGGAACATAGGCCACCGTGCGAACTTGGCTCGAATCAAGCCCCGCCAGAAAATTCACCAATCGCAAACTTTGATCGTACGAGCCACCTTCGCTGTCGATGAACAGCACCACCAGGTTCAC
This sequence comes from Pirellulales bacterium, assembly GCA_035499655.1. Classification (NCBI taxonomy): domain Bacteria; kingdom Pseudomonadati; phylum Planctomycetota; class Planctomycetia; order Pirellulales; species Pirellulales bacterium. The sequence continues at coordinate 29,268 of DATJYL010000048.1, read as the reverse complement.
GTCGTTGACGCGAATTTGGTCTTCAATCAGCTTTTGCACCCGGTTCACGGTGGTAGAGGTGATCGGCCGCTTCAAATCCACTTGCACCGGCCGCCAGCCGCCCGCCAAGGCGGGATTATCTTGCAGCGCATCGACCGGAATTTTAAGCGCCTTGGCCACGTCGGCCCGATCGTCGGCCAGGTAGCTCACAAAGCCCAACTCTTGCCGTGCTTGTTGGCCGTCGACCAAGAGCGGTTGGGGCTTTAATTCCTCGACATTTTGTACCACGCGGTGCTTCTTCAACTCGTCCAGATCGTCTGCCAAAACGTACTCGGTGCCAACTTCGGTCGTCACCTTGAGCACTTTGAGATTTTTATCGAGCATGCCCAGGGCTATCGCGGCGGGAATAGTTCCCCGGGCATCGGCAATTTCTTTGTAACCGCTGCGGATGGTCGGCCCAATCGTGGCTTCGTCAATGCCCGCCTCGCCCATTTCCGCATCCGGGGCCATGATGATTTCTTCGCACGCCATTGCCACCAGCACCGCGTGCCCCTTCACGGTTTTGGGAATGTAGGCCACGGTTTTCACTCCCGGGGCCATATCGTGCAAATCGTGCGACAGAAATTTCGCCAGCGACAACGAGCGGTAAAAATCGCTCCCGACGCCTCCATCCGTCTGTCCCGGCCACAACTCCACCACCAGCACTGGACGCGGGCTCCCCTGCTTGATGTTCCCCAACAACTGCTGAATGCCGCGCCGCACTTGCGTGTCGACATCGTCGGTAATGGGCAAGTTGACGCGAATCAGAAATCCCTGCCCCGGCTGTGCCTCCGCCGGCTTTTCAGCATCGGCAGGATTGGGTTTTTGATTCTCGGGAGATGGCTGATCGGTGGCTGACTTTTCGCCGGCAGTAGGCGCCGTTGGAGCGTCATCCGCACAAGCGGTCGATTGATTAAGCCACAAAACGAACGCTGCGGCTACAATCCCGCCCAAAGCGAAGCAATGCGATCTCCACCGCCGGGAATAACGCCGCACGCCACTCCGTTCGGGCATGCCACAGGCTAGTTTTGCCGGTGCCATATCGGGCCAGAAACCAGTCCATGTGAAAATGCGCAAGCTCTTGCGCAGTCAATAATTACACGACCGATTATAGACCCACGCCGGCGGGAGTCAAATTCTCCATTTTCCGCCGCGGCGGAAGCCGACCGCCCGAAACGACTTCCGCTCAAAACCAATTGACCGACACCATGCAATCGGCACAATGGCGAGCATCTTCTGTTCGCAGGGTTGGAGTTTGCCATGCCCACGTTTGCCGTCATCCTCGCCGCAGCCGGAAAAAGCAGCCGATTCAAAGATAAAAATTACAAAAAACCCTTTGCGCCGTTGGAAGGCCGGCCCGTCTGGCTCCACTCGGCCGAAAAATTTTTGAACCGCCCCGACGTGCCGCAGTTGATTTTGGTCATCTCAGCCGAAGACCGAGAATACTTTCAATCCAAATTCGCCGCCAACGCCGCCATTCTCGGCATCGACGTGGTCGATGGCGGCGCGGAACGGGCCGATTCAATTCAAAAGGCGCTGGAAAAAGTGAAACCGGAAATCGATTTCATTGCTGTGCACGATGCCGCCCGGCCGTGCATCGCCAACGAGTGGATCGACGAAATTTTTTCCGCCGCCGTCAAAACCGGCGCCGCCATTCCGGCCATTCCGGTGGGCAATACGCTCAAGCGCGTCAGCGGCGGCGTCATTGTCGAAACTGTTTCCCGCGACGGCCTGTGGGAAGCGCAAACGCCGCAAGTATTTCGGCGCGAGTTGTTGCTCAAAGCCTACGCGCAGCGCGGCGGTTTTGTCGCCACCGACGATGCCCAACTCGTCGAGCGCACCGGGCAAAAAGTGAACATCGTGCCCGGCTCCAGTATCAATCTAAAAATTACGAATCGCGAAGATTTGCGCCTGGCCGAACTGGCCCTGAAAGCGCTCCCCAAGGCCAAACTGCTAGGACCGACAAACCCCATGGACGATATGTGGCGGTGAGGGCGCAGGGGACAGGATGCAGGGCGCAGAAAAATAGGCGACTAGAAAACAGGGGCATGAAATGAGCATCCAAAATTATCGAGATTTGATTGCTTGGCAAAAAAGCATGGACTTAGCCGAGATGGTTTACCAGGCTACCGCCCATTTTCCCGCTGACGAACGATTTGGCTTGACACAGCAAATGCGCCGGGCTGTTGTTTCAATTCCTTCAAATATTGCAGAAGGCCATGCACGCCGAAGCACGCAAGAATATCGCCGGTTCTTATCGATTGCGAACGGATCCCGGGCAGAAATCGGAACTCAGGTTTTATTGTCGGCCAGACTAAAGTATTTTGACGATGCCCAACGTGCTAATTTAATCGAGCAGATTGAAGAAGTCGGTCGTTTAATTAATGGGTTATTAAATTCACTTCCAAACAGAGGATAGCCGTGCTAAGCCTTACCTTTCTACCCCCTGCGCCGTGCGTCGTGCACTCTTTCCGCTGTGCTTTTCCCCTTGCGCCCTGCCCCCTGCGCCCTGCCCCCTTATGATCGATATCATCACCGAACTCACGTGGCGCGGGCTCATCCATCAAACGACCGAGCCGGCGCCACAAATGGCCGCCTGGCTGAACGAAAAGCCCCGCGCGGTTTACGCCGGGTTCGATCCCACGGCCGACAGTTTGCACGTGGGCCATTTAATTCCGCTGCTCATGCTGCGGCGTTTTCAGCAGGCCGGCCACAAGCCCATTGCCGTGGTGGGCGGCGCGACCGGCATGATTGGCGACCCCAGTGGCAAAAGCGAGGAGCGCAATCTGCTCTCTAAAGAGTCGCTGCAAAAAAATGTCGATGGTATGGCGGCGCAAATGCGGCGGTTCCTCGATTTCGATTCCCCCAGCAAAAGCGCCGCCCTGCTCGTGAATAACTTCGATTGGATGAACCGTTTCAGCTATCTCGAATTCCTGCGCGATGTCGGCAAGCATTTTCCCGTGAACGTGATGCTCGCCAAAGATTCCGTCAAAGGCCGCCTGGAGCGCGACAGCGGCATCAGCTACACGGAATTCAGCTACATGTTGCTGCAAGCCTACGATTTTGTGTATCTCTACCAAAATCACGGCTGCGAAATGCAAATCGGCGGCAGCGATCAATGGGGCAACATCACCGCCGGCATCGACTTGGCCCGCCGCATGCACGGCGTGCAACTGTACGGCCTCACCAACCCGCTGCTCACGAAAAGCGACGGGGGAAAAATGGGCAAGACCGAAAGCGGCACGCTCTGGCTATCTGCCCAGCGCACCAGCCCGTACCAGTTTTATCAATACTGGATCAACGTCGACGATGCCGATGCCGGCAAGTGCCTGCGCTTTCTCACCGAATTATCGCAGGCCGACGTGGAACCGCTCGATGCCGCCAGAACCGCCAATCCCGGCCAGCGCGAAAGCCAGCGCCGTCTGGCCGAGGAACTTACGCGCATGGTTCACGGCGAATCGGGCTTAACTGCCGCCCAGCGCGCCACCGAAATTTTCTTCGGCGCGGAAATCAGCCAGTTGAACGATAAACAACTGGGCGAAATTTTCGCTGATGTGCCCAGCCGAGAACTCCCGCGCAACCGGCTGGCAGGCGAAGGCCTGCCGCTGGTCGAAGCCCTGGTCGAAAGCGGCCTGGCGAAAAGCAAAGGCGACGCCCGCCGCACCATCCAGCAAGGGGGCGCTTACGTCAACAACCGCCGCATCGGCGAACTTGAAGCGAAGCTGACCGCCGCACATTTAGCCAGCGAAACCGTCATGGTTCTCCGCAGCGGCAAAAAATCGTACGCCCTGCTGCGGTTTGTGGAATAGTTTGCGGCGCGATTGGAAACCTACGATACGCCACGACAGTGGCGTCGAAAATTAAGCAACCTGTTGCAGCCGTTTGACGCGATTTAACTTTCGCCGCGCCGTGGCCAGGGGAATCAACATGCACAGCAGGAAGCCGCCAACTGCGGCAATCACCGCTAATCCCCATGAAGCAGGCTCAGGAACCGGCACCGCCGAAGGCCAGTTGTCACCGGTCCAATACAACGGCAGCAAATCGAACTTGGCCGTTCCGTTATTGTTGCCGTCGTAATAATGGAACGAGTAGTAATCGACCCCAGCGTCGGAAAATATGCCGATTTGTCCGGGCCCAATGATCGCGCTATTGCCCAGAATTGCCCCGGCGTCGTCTAAAAACAGTGTTCCACCCCCGTCGGTCAACGCCACGCCGTTCTTATCCAAAAATGGCCCGTTAATGCTGGTGCTGCGGCCGACGCGCACTTCGTAAGTGCTGTTCACCCCTTGGCAGCAGTCGTTCCAATTGACGAACAAGTAATAGTAGTTGCCGCGCTTGTATAAATACGACGCCTCAATGGCGTCGGTCCCCGTGTCTTTCCGAGCAATGCGGGTCGGCGGCGTCGACGGATTCAGCAACTGCCCGGTCGTCGGATTCAACTGCGTCAAATAAATTCCCTGCCAGAACGAACCGAACGACATCCACAGCGATCCGTTCGTATCCAGAAAAACAGACGGGTCGATGGCGTTATATAGGCTGCCCGTGGTCGATTGAATCACCGCACCCTGATCGACCCAACCGAAACTTGGCGACGACGTGTTCAACGTGGGCGAGGTGGCCATGCCGATTGCCGACACCTGGCTACCGAACGAAGACGCCGCATAATACAAATGATATTGCCCGTCGAAGTATTCAATATCGGGCGCCCACAAGTTGCCGCCGTAATTGGGCACATCGGTCGTGACCCACGAGGGCGGCGTGGAAAAAATCGTCGGACCGCGTTGCCAGGCACTTAAGTTCGACGACGACCGCGTGATCAATCCGGTGCTGCTGCCCGTGGCGTAATAGTAGAACATGCTCCCGTCGGCGACAACCGGCGACGGATCGTGGGCGGTCACGGTGCCGGTGATGGCCGCCTCCACCACGCCCGCCAGGAATAACGCGCCGGCCAGCACTGCCCCAACGGCATGCGCAAACCCGGGCCACTTTCGCGCCGTGCGAACTGCCGGATGTTGCCCCCGTCTCTTCCTCTTTGCCATGCCCGTAGCTCCTACTGTGCCGATTTCCGGAGTTTGCGATCGCGCTGGCCCGCAGCGGCCGTTGCACCGCCTCGTTAGTCTGGTCAAATTCTTCGCCAAAGGCAAGCATTTTCGCTACGCGGCCAGTAATCGGCACGCAAAAAAAGCCCCCGGCGTTTTCGCCGGGGGCTAAATAATTTTCCCAGATAACAAGCGCGACCAGCGGTCGCGGCTTTATGAGCTGCGCCCTGAATCCTACTCCCTGCGCCCTCATTAATACATGTCGTCGTAGCCGCCGTGGCCGGCTGGGCCTTTCTTGCCTTTTTCCTCTTTCGGTTTGTCGGCAATTAGGGCGTCGCTGGTCAATAACAGCGTGGCCACACTGGCGGCGTTTTGTAATGCCGTGCGGGTAACCTTGGTGGGGTCGATCACGCCGGCCTTGACCAAATCTTCGTACTCGCTGGTGGCCGCGTTGTAACCGTGGTTTCCTTTCAGTTCAGCAACTTTCTCGCACACCACGGAGCCGTCTTGGCCGGCGTTAGCGGCAATCATTGTCAGCGGAGCACGGCAGGCACGCACGACAATGTTGTAGCCCACTTCTTCGTCGTGCTGCAAACCTTCCGGCTTGAGTGATGTGCTGGCCCGCAACAGCGCCACGCCGCCGCCGGGCAAAATGCCTTCTTCTACCGCCGCACGCGTGGCGTGCAGGGCATCTTCGACGCGGGCTTTGCGCTCCTTCATTTCGCTTTCAGTCGCGGCGCCCACGTTCACTTTGGCGACGCCGCCGGCCAACTTGGCCAGCCGTTCTTCCAGCTTTTCCTTGTCATAATCGCTGGTGGAGGTGGAGATTTCGCGGCGGATGGATTCAATCCGCCCCTTGATTTCCGTGCTTTTGCCCGCGCCTTCGATAATCGTGGTGTTGTCTTTGTCGACAATCACTTTCTTGGCGCGGCCCAAGTCGGCCAGCGTCAGGCTTTCCAGCTTGGTGCCCAGGCTTTCGAACACCGGCGTTGCGCCGGTCAACACAGCAATGTCTTCCAGCATGGCCTTGCGGCGATCGCCATAGCCCGGCGCCTTGACGGCGCACACTGCAAACGTGCCCCGCAACCGATTGATGACGAGCGTGGCCAGCGCCTCGCCTTCCACTTCTTCGGCCACAATCAACAGCGGCTTGCCGGCATTCACCACTTGCTCCAGAACCGGAACAAGTTCCTTAACGTTGGAAATTTTCTTTTCGTAAACCAAAATGTACGCGTCTTCCAATTCGCACTTCATTTGCTGCGGATTGGTCACGAAGTACGGCGAGAGATAACCGCGGTCGAACTGCATGCCTTCGACCCATTCGGTTTCGGTCTTGAGGCTTTTGCCTTCGTCGACGGTGATGACGCCGTCTTTGCCGACGCGCTCCATGGCGTCGGCCAAAATGCTGCCGATTTCCGGATCGTTGTTGGCGGCCACCGTGGCGACTTGGGCCATTTCGGTTTTGCCTTTGATTTTGATCGACATTTTGTGCAGCTTGTCGATGATGTCGGCCACGGCCTTTTCAATGCCGTTTTTCATGTGAATGGGGTTCACGCCCGCCACGACGGCCTTCAGCCCCTCGTTGAAAATGGCTTCGGCCAGGACCGTGGCGGTGGTCGTGCCGTCGCCGGCCACGTCGCTGGTTTTGCTCGCTACTTCCCGCACCATCCGGGCGCCCATGTTTTCGTACACGTCTTCCAGGTCGATCTCCTTGGCCACGGTCACGCCGTCTTTGGTAACGGTCGGCGAGCCAAAACTTTTTTGCAGAATGACGTTGCGGCCTTTGGGGCCCAGCGTGACTTTGACGGCCCGGGCCAATTTGGAAACGCCGCGCCGCATTGCCTCGCGGGCTTCCTGATCGAAAGCAATCATCTTTGCCATGTGGAATTTACTCCTGAGTAATTATGAGTTTGATTTTTTCGCATTGGGAGAACCGCAGAGACGCTGAGTCGCGGAGAGGAGAAAGACTTGCCAATTTTATCTTCCTGTTTTCTCAGCATCTCCGCGCCTCTGCGGTTCAATAGATTTCAGCCTTCGATCACCGCCAGAATGCTTCTTCGTGCATGAGCAGCAGTTCGTTGTCGCCGACTTTGAATTGTTCGCCAGCGTAACTGGTGAACAGCACGCGGTCGCCCGGTTTGACTTGCAGCGGCTTGCGTTTGCCGTCGTCGGTGAGCTTGCCGTCGCCGACGCTAATGACCGTTCCCCGGGCCGGCTTGTTCTTGGCGGTGTCGGGGAGCAAAATGCCGCCGGAGGTGCGTGTTTCCGATTCGTCACGTTCCACGACTACGCGGTCGCCCAAGGGTTGCAGACGTGTCTTGCTCGAGGTTTTGGGTTTGGATTTAGTTGCCGTCGCACTCATTGCCTAACTCCCAGAGTTATCGTTGGATGAAAAACGGTAAAAACGGTGAAAAACGGTCGAAAACCGGTGGAAAAACGGCCGAAAACCGCAGGCAACCGTAGAAGCATGCTCGATGCGGCGACGATCGGCCGACGACCTGGGGAACCTGCCAATCGGCGCAGGGAACCGGCCAGTCGGCCCGGTAAAATGCAAGCGGCGCGCCATAAACTGAATTTGCGGCATAAGTAATTGGACGGCAATGATTTGAAAGCGATATGTAAGCATGGCCAGGGCTTTGACTGGGAACCCGCAGGGCTGCCATATTGGCTGCTGCGAACCAATTTGGGATGCGGCGCGTTGGCAGCACAAACTTTGGCTGTGCGGGTGAACTGGGCATTATCGCAAATGAACCGCGACGACTTCAAGCCGTGGAATTGGGCCAGTTGTGGGACAATTTGAAATTCTGACAGCCGCTTTTCCCGACTGACATAGTCGGGCTGTGTTCAAATTGTCCCACCACCAATTGGGCCAGTTGTGGCTTAAATTCGGCTGGGGACTTTAGATTGAGAGGGCCGCGCGTCGAGAAACAACATGATTGATACCCAAGCACTTCTGAGCAGCACGTTTCTGGCGCACGCCGAGCATCATCCGGAGCTGGATAGCACGCAAACGCGCGCCCGGGCTTTGGCCGACGAGGCTGCCGCCGGCCGAATCGCGCTGCCGGCGCTGGTTGTGGCCGAAACTCAAACCGCGGGCCGCGGCCGGGCCAGCAATCGCTGGTGGACGGGTGAGGGTAGCTTGGCGTTTAGCCTGCTGGTTGATCCGCAACAGTTCGGTTTCGAGCGCCGCATGGTGCCTCGGCTGTCGCTGGCCGTCGGTGTGGCCTTGATCGATGCGCTGGCTCCGCGGCTGGCGGAACAACCGCTGGGTCTGCACTGGCCCAACGATGTTTTTGTCGGCGGCAAAAAGCTGGCGGGCATTTTGGTCGAAGTGCTGCCGGCTGGGTACCACATCATTGGCGTTGGCCTGAACAGCAACAACACGGCCACGGATGCGCCGCCGCCGTTGCGGAATGCTATCGCCACGCTGCGCGATCTCACCGGCCGCACGCACGATCACACGGAATTGCTGCTGGCCATTTTGGAAAACATGGAAGCCGCGCTCGTGCAACTGGGCCAGCCGCTGGAAATTCTCGGCCAGCGATTCGATATGCTGTGCCTGCAGCGCGGCAAAATGCTGACGGTTTATCAGGGAGAACAAACCATCACCGGCCGCTGCGCTGGGATTGCGCCCGATGGCGCACTGCTGTTGGATACGACAGCAGGCCGCCGTGAAATCACCAGCGGCACGCTGCATCCACCGGCGGATTGGTGAGTTCAGGCCGACGAGTTGGTCGTCGGTATGCGACGGCAAAGCCGTCGGCTTGGGCGGTGGCCGCGCCAACTACTTTTCTTTTCGCCGCGCCGCCAGGCAAACTTTCTGGCGGTTATGGCACCGACGACTTGGTCATCGGTATGCGACGGCAGAGCCGTCGGCTTGGTGTTGAAATGGTTATGTTTTTTTGTAATTCGTTCGACGGCAAAGCCGTCGGCTGGGACGGTGGCCGCGCCAGCTACTTTTCCTTTCGCCGCGCCGCCACGCACACTTCCTGCCGGTTGTGGTGCAGTTGGCGGGCGCGGACGTGGCTGTAGCCCCAGGAGCGAATTCGGTCGAGAAATTCCGGAAGTTGTTCGGCCAATTTCCAATCGAGCAGCTTCAGCGTCAACAGTAGCCCCTGAATTTTGACTTCCGGGTGCGTGACAATGGCTTCGACGGTATCAAGCGTGTATGCCGGCGCGACGTTGATGTCGGCGGCCAAATATTTCACTTTGCGAAATTCGCGGCGGCGGATGTCGGCGCCCCGTTTTTTCCAATGCGTGAAATGGGGATTTGCCAGCACGTGCTGGTCCATGTCGGCCGGATCGATGCCGATCACTTTCAGGCTGTGGCGTAGCAGCGCCTGACTGGCTCCGCCGGGCGCGCTGCCAATTTCCGCCCACACGTCGCCGGCTTTCAGCGGCATGCGCGACCAGGCCAGCGCTTCTTCCATTTTCAAATATGCCCGCGAAACCGCATCGGCGGGCAATTCCAGCGGAAACATTCCGCCGGGCCAGCGCGAGCAAATGGAACTCGCCCGATGATAACCGATCCACCATTGATTGGGTTCGACGATGACGCAATCGAGCACGAGCTGAGTGGCGCGCGCGGAGTTCGGCGGCTCATAATGCCGCGCCTTTTTAACGACGACCGCTAAACCGCTCGAGGCGCTTGCTAAACCGCTAGCGGATGGAGGCGTTAATTTTTCACCGGGCGTCGACAATTCCTGCGCCGATCGCTCAGCGCCCTGCGCGCGAATTGCGGAATCGGCCTGCGTGGCGGCTTCGGTCAAACCCGGTTCGTAACCGCGATAGCCCGGCTCGTGCAAATCGCGCTGCCAAACGTGCAGCACTTCAAACTCGCGCTCGGCGGCCAACTGCCACACCTGGCGAGCGCGTTCGTCGAGGGTCTCGCCATCCGCTTTGCCTAACGAAAAACCATAGGCCCGGGCGAAGGCGCTGTGCAAATCAAAATCGTCGGCCAGCGCCGCGCCCGGCGGGATTTTGAACGTGAGAAAACCGGGCCGAGAGAATGCGAACCGAAAGGCCGGCCACTTACGGGCGATTTCCGCTTTCACGGCGGCTTCCGCGCCGCATTGGCAGGTGACGAAAATAAAGTTTGGCGGCGACATGGTTTTATTGTAACGCTTAGCGCTTTAAAAAAACGACGGCATGAAAAAAGCCCGAGGAATTTACTCCCCGGGCTGCCGTGTGGCTGAATCATTTACGCAGTGGGCACCATTTACTTGGCACCGGCCGGCTTGCAGTAACTGAGGGACAACAGCGCATAGCTGGTCACCAAATTCCGGTCGCCTTCGTCAAAACGGTTGGCGCTGTTCACCCACGCGCCGGTGTCTTGCTGCCGCTTGGCCAATTCCTGCAGCAATTCGGCCTTCCACGCATGCGCTACGCCTTTGTCGTCGGTGAAGGTGTCGCTTTTCAATTCGCTGAGCGCCTTGGCCATAGTGTGGTAATAGTAGTACAAGCCCTTTTGGTCCATGCCCGGGTTGCGCGATAAATCGTAATGTTTTTTCACCCAGTCGAGGGCGGCTTTGACGCGTTCGTCTTCCGGCGTGAGTCCGGCGAAGATCATGCTTTTCAGCCCGGCGTAGGTCATCGAGCCGTAGCTGCGCAAGCCGCCGTCTTCGGTTTTTCCGGCGGGGCTTTGCCCGTCATCACACGGCGTGTAATAAAAACCGCCGTCGTTGATTTTGCCTGCAAACGGCGTCGTGTTGTATTTGTTTTCCAAATTTTGGCAGCGCGACACAAACACGAGCGCGCGTTGCACTGCTTCGTCGTTGGCTTCCGCGCCGGCGGCTTGCAGCGCATCGAGCAAGAAACTGGTATTGGACAAATCGGGCCGAGTTTTCGTGCGGCCGTAACCGGCGCCGCCGTATTGCAGGGCCGAATCGTCGGTTTTCCCGTCGGCGCCCCATTGGATGCTTTTCACATAATTTTCAGCGGCTTTAATCAAGTCTTTGTAGCGGCCGTCTTTGTTCGCTTCGGCAAAGCACATGATGGAAATGCTGGTTTCGTAATTCTGAATGGCCGAGTCCGGCCGGTAGATGCCGCCATCCGGCTGCACGAAGCCTTCCAAATACTTCAAACTTTTGGCAATGGCTGGATCATCCGGCGAACGGCCGCTGCGCAAGAGCGCGTCGACGCAGATGGCGGTTACCGCCGGGCTAATTTGGGCGCTGTAGGAGCCGTCGTCGGCCTCGCCCTTCTTCAGCAAGTAATCGACGCCCCGATCGACCGTGGTTTGATAAAGCTGCGGGTCGAATTGGACAGGAGCCGCCCCCTTTTGGTCCGTTGTGGCCGGAGCACTATCTGCCGCCAAGACCGCCGCGGGATAAGAAAACGAGAAACCCGAAACCAAGACAATGCAGCCAACAGACGCCAGAAAATGCTTTCGCGAGATGCGCATATCCACCTCCCAGGAAAGAACACAGGCAGTTCGGCCGCGTTTCGCACATCGCTGGGCGGCGATTGGTTAGATGCTTAATTATACAACACGCTGCAGGAGAGTCGATCATCGCTCAGCCACTGGCTTGGCTAATCGATCACCGCCAAAATATCGTCTTCGGTCATAATCAGCAATTTTTCGCCGTCGACTTCCACTTCCATGCCCGAATACGTCGAAAACAGCACTCGATCGCCTTCTTGAACCTGGCTTTGCAGGCGGGCGCCGTCTTTGCGTCGCCGGCCGTCGCCGACCGAAAGCACGCGCCCCTGCTGCGGCTTTTGCTGGGCGCTATCTGGCAGGACAATGCCGCCGGCTGTTTTTTTCTCTCCCTCCATACGCTTAATTACGACATGATTCCCCACTGGCACCACGTTCATCCAATGACACCTCCGCGCTGGACCCGATCTGAAAAAATCGCTTGCCAATCACGTGGCGGTAAAAGTAAACCGCGAATGGTCAGCCGCGAGCGAACGAGGCCGATTTTCGCACGCCCACTTGAGCCTTGCAAGCGGGTGAAGCTGGACCGGCGGAAACTGCTTTGCCGGTAGGCACATACGGTCGGAGCGCAAAGCGAATCATCATTTCCAAGCCATCCACGACAATGCTCCCAGCCAAGCAATCAACAGAATGGCGCTGAACACCAAGCACACAATTTGCCAGCGACGAGGCGCGGGGCGAGGTTCTTCCTGAGCGGGCTGGGCCACAACCTTTTGTTGCCGGCGTGGTTTGCTGATGTTGGCCATCGAACCTTGCTCGTGCGAGCCATTTTGTTTCCGTCATTCCGCTTGGGCTTGCGGGGCCGGCGTAATTTTAAAGTCGCGCACCAAGGCCGTGTCGAAATCGAATACGTCGTTAAAATCTTCGCGGCTGTCCTGTTTGGTTTTCCGCATCTGCCCAATCTCGATCAAATTGAACACGATATTTCCAATATCGCTGGTGCTGCGCACGCCCCAACTATTCAGCACGGCCTTAGCCATCAGTCCGAATTGCTCCAAGGCATACTGGCGAATGGCCTCGCACAATTGCTGGCCGGTCATGTGGCGCTCCAATTTGCGCTTGCGTTTAGCCTCCGGTTCCTCCTTGCGTTTAGCCGTGGGCTCCTGTTTGCGTTTGGCCGCGGGTTCTTCTTTGTGTTTAGCGGTCGGCTCCGCCTCTTCCTCTTCGGTGGGTTGTTCCTGCCCGAGCCCCATTTTCTCTTGGGCATAATTCAGTGATTCGAACACGAAAGCATACGCTTCGAACTTATAGCGTTTGTCGCTCTGCAAAAGTTTGGCAAGTGGATGGGCAGGATCAAGCATCGGCATGGTGGTGATTCGAGAGGTATGGTCTAGGAATTCGATTGGGTTATCACGCTTCCGCTTCGCCGGCCGTTCCGCCGGTGTCGGCGTCTTCGGCTCCTCGTTTCAGAACCGTCAGCACATCCATCGCGGGAATCAGCAACCGACGATGGTCTTCCGTCTCCACCAACAATTGCTGGGCTAAAATTTCGTGAGCCAGCACGCGCTGCCGGCCGCGCTGCGTGAGCACTTCGGAACCGACCGGCGGCAACTCTTTCTGCAGTTGCTCGTACGTATCGTACTCGTAACGCAGGCAACATTTAAGCCGCCCGCAACGCCCGGAAATTTTTGTGGGGTCCAGCGTGGCCTTTTGCAGTTTCGCCATTTTCATCGAAACCGGCGGCATTTCGCTCAAATGCGTGTTACAGCAGACCGGCTTGCCGCAATCGCCGTAATCGGCCAATAGTTTGGCTTCGTCGCGCACGCCGATCTGCCGCAATTCGATGCGGGTTTGAAACTCGCCGGCCAACTGCTTCACCAAATCGCGAAAATCGACCCGATTTTCCGCCAGATAATACACCACGATCCGTTCGCCGCCGAAAATGTGTTCCAAATCGACAAGTTCCATCGGGAGGCCGGAAGCGGCCACCAGCTCGCGGCACTTGATAAACTCGTCGCGCTGCTGGGCCAATAGACGCGACAGCTCCACTGAATCGGCTGGCGTCATCGCCCGTAAAATCTGTCCCTGAACGGGATTCTTCAGTTCCTTCGTGCTTTCTTCCGTGGCCTCGCTCAGCACCACGCTGCATTCCAAGCCGCGGTCGGTGCGCGCCACCACTTGCGAGCCGCGCGTAAACACTTCCTCTCCGCGGGTCGCCATGATCCCCAGAAACCGCATCGCGCCATAACGGACAATGTATTTGGGCATGGCGGGAAATTCTGTGAAGCAAGTTCAAAGGGAGGAAGCTGGAATGCGTTTGAAAATTCCGCTCAAGCGGAAGTGCCCCAGCAGCGTAGCATTTTTAGGCGATGCGCGTCCACTGCCCGCTTTTCCCGCTGGCTAGCACGGCGTCGCAAACTTTTTGCGTTTCCAGCGCTTCGCGGAATGTCGGGCTGGTCGGTTTGCCTTTGGCCAGGCCATCCAAAAAATCGGCCACCTGATGCACGAACGAATGCTCGTAGCCGATTTGCAAGCCCGGCACCCACCAATGGCTCATGTAGGGATGCTCGCCGTCGGTCACGTGAATGCTGCGCCAACCGCGCAGCGGGCCTTCATCGCGATGATCGAACCATTCCAATCGGTGCAGATCGTGCAAATCCCACTTGATGCTGGCATGCTCGCCATTGATTTCGAACGTGTACAGCGCCTTGTGCCCCCGGGCGTAACGAGTCGATTCGAACAGTCCCAGCGAGCCATTCCCAAATCGGCACAAAAACGCGCAGGCATCGTCGATGCCGACTTTTTCCACTTTGCCCGTGAGCGTGTGCTTTCGCTCCTTGATGAAGGTTTCGGTCATGGCGCTAACGGTGCTGATGCCGCCGTTGAGCCACAGGGCCGTATCGATGCAATGGGCGAGCAAATCACCGGTGACGCCGCTGCCGGCGGCCGCCACATCGAGCCGCCACAGCGCTGGGCCGCCTTGCGGCAAATCGGCCGACATGGTCCAGTCTTGCAAAAAATTCGCCCGATAGTGAAACACGCGGCCCAGCTTGCCCTGCTCGATCAGCTTTTTGGCGAAGGTGACGGCCGGCACGCGGCGGTAGTTATACCAGACCGAGTTCGGCACGCCGGCTTTTTCGACGGCCGCTACCATTTCGGCCCCTTCGGCGGCGTTCATGGCCAGCGGCTTTTCGCACAGAATGGTTTTGCCTGCGGCAGCCGCCGCGACGGCAATTTCTTTGTGCAAATTGTTGGGCGTGCAAATATCGACGGCGTCAATATCTTTCCGGGCGACGAGCTTTCGCCAATCGGTCTCGACCGATTCATAACCCCATTTTTCGGCAAAGGCTTTCGCCTTCTTCTCATCGCGCGCACAAACCGCCTTCAGCACCGGCCGGTATTCCAGATTGAAAAAATTGTTCACCTTCCGATATGCATTGGAATGCGCCCGGCCCATAAAGCCGTAACCGACGAGGCCGAGGTTAATTGGTTTAGTCATGTGAGTTTGGGAGAGGGATGAAAATGACGAATTCCGAATGACGAATGTCTAATGAATGACGAATTCCGAATGACGAAATCATTTCTTTGTCTTGGCGCGGAAAATGGCGGCAAAGATAAGGTGTAATTCCTTCGCCTCAACCCACAATGTGCGTGCATTGGCTTTCAATTCCGGCAGAGCGGCGACTAGCATTCGAAGCCAATGCTTTGTTTCGCGAGCTTCTCGTTTGCAAACGCTGATGCGATATAGAAATTCTTTTCGAGAGCCGGCATCGTCGGCCTCGCAGTAGTTGGCCCCGATGCTTGTCGCACTACGAACTAGTTGACCGATAATTGGATTGGTGACCGCTGTCAATTGAATGCCTTTAACGAAGCGAACCACCGATTCGCCGAACTTAGCGGTTCGTTCTTCGAGATCATATTTTGAGCGCTGTTGTGGCTGGCCATCGTTCGACATTTGTACTTCGTCATTCATTAGACATTAGACATTCGTCATTAGTCATTCCAACCGCAGGTTTCCCGCACTTTCAGCATCACGCCCAAAATCGTGTTCCAGGTTTGCTGCGTTTCCAGCATCGCATTCGGGAACATGCAGCCGTCCCAGCAGATGTGTTTGATGCCGCGCTGGGCGGCGTCTTTGAGCCAGTAGCCGGCGCACTTCACAATGTCGAGTTTGCCGTTGGGATCGTCCGCCGGGCAGTGGCGGCCGGTTTTGTCGTGGCTGCCGGTGCCGTGCACGCTGCCGTCGTTTTGGGCGACGTGGAAATCGATCGTCCAGGGCCGCAAGGCGTTCACCATATTTTCGTAGGCGTGCCAAAACTCAGCGTCGCTGTGATTCGGCTTGGCCAGCGCGTGCTCCGGGGCGTTGCAGCCCAGCAAATATAAATACGTGTGAGCCAAGTCGGCCTGAAAACCGACCGTGTCGGGCATGTCGACCGCTTCCAGCAAATTGAGCATGTCGCGCCAACTGTGCATGCCGGCCCAGCAAATTTCTCCCTCGGCGGCCAAGCGTTCGCCGAAATTTTTTGCCACTTTGGCGGCTTCGCGAAAAGTGTCGGCGATTTTTTTTGTGTTGCCTTTCGAATCGGCTGCCCAATGCGCGGGATTGTCCGCTGAATCAATGCGAATCACCCCGTACTTCCGCACGCCGTGTTGATTGAGGATGCGCGCAATGCGGCAGGCTTTCTCCACCGCCAACACAAATTTTTTCCGGGCGGTGGCGTCCCCCATCGCTGAATCGCCAACCGTGCCCGGCCACACCGGCGCGACAAGTGAACCGACGGCCAATCCGTGGGCCGCAATTTTATCGGCCATATTGCGAATTTCATCTTCGCCGGCATCGGGATCGGTATGCGGATGAAAGAGAAATAGATCGACACCGTCGAATTTTTGGCCGTTGACCGTGGCTGCGGCCGTCAATTCCAGCATGCGGTCCAAACTGATCGGCGGATGATCGGTCCCCGCTTCCTTGCCGACCAAACCCGGCCACATGGCGTTGTGCAACTTGGGCAGCGTGTGCGTGGGCATGATGGATGATTCCGGATTTGAAATATGGATTTCCAAGCCGACGACTTGGTCGTCGGTTATTCGACGGCGGAGCCGTCGGCTTGGGGTTGGGATGGTTATGTTTTTTTGCAATTCGTTCGACGGCGGAGCCGTCGGCTTGGGCATTACGAGTTTAAGATCTCGTCGATAATGTCCGCAAAGCTCGGCCAGACATGGATTAGGCAATTTTCATGTACGTGATGGTGTATGTATCGAAAGGCACCATGAAATTCGTCGTCGGTTTGTTTCGATTCCATGTGGCAGTTTTTGGTCCAGGGTCGCTTACCGTCAAAGCCAATCTCTCTTAGCGAGAGGGTCGCCTTTGCTTTGATACGACCGACTGCCAAGCGAATTGAAAGCCGTTCAAATTGCGCCAGCCAGTGCACGTGTGTTGTCCCGATGGAAATGATGGCTGGCACTACATCCATCTGTCGGATTTCGTCGACTGTCGCATTGAGTACGCACAGTTGTTGCCGCTTGGTTAACGAAATCGATGCGGCGGTTGTTTGCTGTGCAATACGACGCCTCTCGGCATAAACCGATGGATTGTAAACGGGTTCTCCGGGAGCCGCGTACCGTTTGGGCGGCGGCACATACTCGCGCTTTCGCCAAGTGCGAAATCCACGTGGATCGCCCGGCAGCCAGGAGCCGTAAGTCGTCCAGGTGATGAGCCACCATTTGGGCATGGATATATTCCATTGAGGATTCAATTTCATTCCCAAGCCGACGACTTGGTCGTCGGTTATCCGACGGCGGAGCCGTCGGCTTGGGGTTGAAATGGTTATGTTTTTTGCAATTCGTTCGACGGCGGAGCCGTCGGCTTGGGTTATCTCGTGTGATCACCCACCTTCGGCAAATTGGCGTGCACGTCGGGGCCGAAATAACGTAGCCCGACGAGCGGTTCGCTGCCGGTGTTTTCGATTTCCACGCCGCGGGCCGCTGCTTCGTGCGAAATGAAAACTTCGTCCTCGGTTTCCTCGCCGAAGCGAATCATCGCCGGGGTTTGCAAATTCAGCTTCCCCATCCGTCCCTTGCCTTGTACGGTGATCCAACCGCTGGCGCCGGGTTCTTTCAGCACACACTTCGCGCCGAGCTCCACGGTCAATTCCTTGGCGCTGAACAGCTGCACGCCGTCGATTGTGCCGTACACAATCCAGCGGTCGGTGAAGCCTGAGCCCGATTTCGCGCTGTCCGCAATCGGTTCCAAATAATTGTGTTCTTTGAAATGCGTGTCGACGTTGCGTTCCCAATCGAGCTCGCTGACGATGAAATCCAAATCGTGGTGTTTTTCCTGGGGCATGTCTTTCACCAGCAGCGACCAGGGCACGTACCGCCCTTCGACAATCGATTGAAACATGCCGAACACGTCGCTTCCCCATTGCGGCTCGTACGTGCAGAGCGAGCCCGGCGCGTGCAGCACCCCCGGCGGAATCAACCAACCCGTGCCGCGCTTCAACCGGTAGGCCCGCGACAAATCTAAAATGCCATTGTCCCCTTGGTTCCAATTCTCCAGGCACCGCCGCACTTGGGCTTTCGTCGTGCCCGGCTCCAAGCCCATGAAGGTGTACGCAAAATGATTGTCGCAGTTGTTGTATTGCGGGCAGAAATAATAACTTTCCGGCTTGCCTTCCTGGCCCACGAGCTTGGCGTGCTCGAAGCCCTGGTGCATGTGATGCGGAATGGGGCCCATGTTGTCGAAGAATTTGGAGTACACCGGCCAGTGTTTGTATTTGTCGAACATCGCTCGGCCGATCAGCCGCGCTCCCGCCTCGGCCACGGCATCGCGCAGCGTGAATCGCTCGCCGCCAAACGCTGCGTAACTTAACCCTTCGTCGGGCAGCCGGCCTTCGTTGGCGGCTTCGGTGGTGCTGGCGAACCAGCGTTCGTCAATGCCGCCGCGCTGGGCGCCGTAGGCATACCAATCGTCCGGATGCAGTTTGATGCGCTTGCCTGGGTGCAAAAAGCTGCGCGGCACCCACGTGGGCGTGAGCCGCAGCAGACCCTCGCCGGCGTCAAGCGCGCGTTCCAGAATTTTGCTAACGTTATCTTTCGAAGCGATTTTCGAACGCCTCATGGCCGAAACCTCCCCGTAAGAAAGCGCGGACCCAATGCACCGCGCATTTAGACTGAAAAGTCGGCAATTCTGTGATTGCCGCAAGCGGTGCATTCTAACCGAGAGTTCGGCGCAATAAAACGGGGACGGGGATGGAACAAAGCGAGCTGCAGCGCCACAAATCGCCGGCCATGACATCACCGGCTTACAGCTGGGCAGGTTCTGCCTATCGGCTTACTCACCCAACGTGAAATTCCGCACGCGCCCCAAAATGCTGGGCGATTTCAGGTTGTGCTGTTTATTCAGTGCCTGCTGGCTGTGGCTCCGTTTCGGGGCGGGTGCTTCCAACCAATTGGGCCGCGGAATGGCCGCCAGCGAATGCTCCAGCCGCTCCAACTGCCCCCGCCCGAGCAATAAGAAGTTGGATTTGGGGGCCCGGGCGTGAAGGCACTTTCCGCCGAGCAGTTGGGTGAACTGGATTTTCCCCGCCGCCGGCGGCACGGTTGTCTGCGATTGGGCGTCCACCCGCCACGATTTTCCGCGCGGCCCGGCCTTATCCTTTGCATTTGTGTGCGCACCTGCCGCCGCGGCCATGCGATTGCGCATTCGCCACAGCGAAACCACTTCGTCGGCGTCGATCGCGCCGCCGCAATGAATCATCAAAAATTCACCCCGGGCACATCGCGCTTGCTTGGCCAGGGCGGCGGCCCAACCCAAGGCGGTGGCGTGGCGGGTCACCTTTACTTGGGGGAAATCGCGGGCCAAATCGTAGGCCACTTCGGAGGTGGCATCGGTCGAGCCGTCGTCGATGATCAATACTTCAAAGCGGTTGGTCAGTTCCGGCAACGTGTCCAACAATTTATGCACGCCGGCCTGGAGCACCGCCTGGGCGTTATGGACCGACAGCAGCACGCTTAACGACGGTTTCAAACGGGTCCCCCTTCCACACGAAAATGCGCGCGTTAGGGCTCCCAGCTTTCGCGCGGTGGTGGAACTTATGCGCTGCCCTGCGCTAGACCATGCCGCTCTTACCAATCGGATGTCTCCGGGCAACGACTGTAGTCACCGCAGCCACAAACCAGTGGCGCGTAAAATGCCGTGCAGGACGGTCTTTCAGCCGCTGCCGTACAAGCCGATTCGTGCGGCAAGGGCTCGGTGGCATGCTCCCCGCAAGGCCAGAATGTTCTGCATAAACGCTATGCTCCCCTCCCAGAAAGTCGTTTATAATGAAGTGACCATTGAGGACCGGGCTTTTCGATTGCACCTGGGCGTTATGGAACAAGGAAAATTGGAGTACTTGCAATGAAGGCGTCTGTTCGTCGCATCGGCAAATTTTCTGCTCTGGGCCGCCTGCTTGGATTGTGGATGTTTGCCGCAGCCTGCGGCGCCGCCGTGGCCCCGCTGGTGTTCACAACTCCTTTGGCCAGAACCGCCCATGCGGCCGACGGCGCCGCCACGGACGCTAAACCCGCCGACGGCAAACCCGCTGACCCCAAATCCGAGGACGCAAAACCCGCCGAGGGCAAATCGCAAGCCGACCCCGACGCGCCGGGATCGCTGGAGAAATCTGAGAAAAAGTCCACCCCGCCTGCCGGCGACTCCGCCAAATCGTCGGACGATCAATCGACTGATTCCGCGAAACCCGCCGACGATAAAAGCTCAGGATCAGCCGCCGATGGCGCCAAACCCGGCCCGGTTACCCCTGCCGAAGCCGCGGCCCGTCGCCAGTTGGAAGATCAAGATTACGAATTTTATAAATCGCTGGCCGACACGATCGACCAGGTGGAACGCAACTATGTGAAGCCGATCGACCGGCGCGAGCTGATGGAAGCCGCCATTAAAGGGGTGCTGGGCAAGCTCGATCCCTATTCCAGTTACATCAGCCCCGACGAAATCAACGGCTTCCGCACCACGGTCGAAAGCCAGTTCGGCGGCATCGGCATTCAAATCACTCCCGACGACGGCCAGGTGAAAGTCAGCACGCCCCTGGTCGGCACGCCGGCCTATAAGGCGGGCGTGTTGGCGGGTGACCGAATCATCCGGATCGAAGGCGAATCGATTCGCGGCATGTCGCTGGACGATGTGGTCCGCAAGCTGAAGGGCGAAGTCGGCACCACCGTCTCGTTCACCGTGCGCCACGCCCTGACCGGCAAGGAAGAAACCTTTACCATCCAGCGCGAACTGATTCACGTCGACACGGTGATGGGCGATTCGCACCAGAGCGACGATACGTGGAATTACATGCTCGACACGGACCAGCACATCGGCTATATCCGCATTTCCGCCTTCAGCCGGGATACCGCCGACGATTTGAAGCGCGCCCTGGAAACGCTGAAGCAGCAAAAAATGCGCGGCCTGGTGCTCGATTTGCGATTCAACCCCGGCGGGCTGCTCACGTCGGCCATCGACGTGTGCAACATGTTCATTAGCGAGGGGCGCATTGTCAGCACCAAGGGGCGCAACAGTCCGGAGCGCGTGTGGGATGCCACCCCCGCGACCAAGTTCGAAGGCTTCCCCATGGCCGTGCTGGTGAACGAATACAGCGCCAGCGCCAGCGAAATTGTTTCCGCCTGCCTGCAAGACCACGATCGGGCCGTCATCATCGGCGAGCGGACCTGGGGCAAAGGCAGCGTGCAAAACGTGATCGAGCTGGAAGACGGCAAAAGCGCGCTGAAGTTGACCACCGCCACTTACACGCGGCCCAACGGTCACAACATCCATCGCTTTCCCGATTCCAAGGAAACGGACGAATGGGGCGTGAAGCCCAACGACGGCTACGAGGTGCGTTTGTCCGACGGCGAAATGGGCGCCCTGCTGGCAGACCGCCGCCAGCGCGACATTGTCCCCGGCCACTCCCACGAGGAGAAACCGCCGCAAACCCTGGCCGCCGCCAGCCCAGAAAAACCATCCGCGGACGCGCATGATGATGCTCATCACGACGACGCGCATCACGATGAGGTCCACCACGACGACGCCAAATCCTCCGCCGATGTCACCGCACCGGGCAAATCGGAAAAATCCGCCGCCGCTCAACCCTCGTCCCTCGTCCCTCACACCTCGAAGTTCACCGACCGTCAACTGCAAAAAGCGCTGGATTACTTGTCCACCGAGCTGGCCCACACGCAATAAACACTTTCACGAACCTGCGGTAGCCATAGCTGGATGCTCACAGCCTCAGGACCGGACGGCGTGGCCGTCCGGCTATTTCCTTCCGCAGCAATATTTTCTCCCGTATCGCGAATAACAAAAGGCTCCCGCTCGCGTGGCCGGGCCGTCATTTACCGCCGCAAAACAATTCATCTTATTACTGCCGCATCGTATCATCATGCGCCGCCTCCTGGTCGCTTGCCCGCAATGCAAACGTCAGTACGATGCCACCCAACTGGGCGTGGGCACTCGCTTTCACTGCCGCTGTGGGCAAATTCTCACCGTTCCGGCCCCGCAATCACAGGAAGCCAAACCGGTGTGCTGCTCTCACTGCGGCGCCCCGCGCACCGAAGGCGCCCTCAGCTGCGCGTACTGTGGCGCGGAATTCTCGCTCCATGACCGCGATCTCGACACCGTTTGCCCGCACTGCTTTGCCCGCGTCAGCAATCAGGCCCGGTTTTGCGAATTCTGCGGCGCCGCCATTCACCCGGAAACCACGGCCGGCGACGCCTCGCAATTGGTTTGCCCCGCCTGCGGCGAGGGCCACGTCCTCAGCAGCCGCGCTCTGGGAGATGTTTCCACGATGGAGTGCCAGCGCTGCGGCGGCCTGTGGCTTAGCCACGCGTCGTTTCAACAGCTCACCGAGCAAGCGGCCCAGCAAGGGTTGAATATCGATCCCCGTTTAACTCCCACCACTGCCCGCGCGCCGCACGCTGATGCTCCTCCGCCCGACGGTGATTTGTACTACCGACATTGCCCCACCTGTCAGCAATTGATGATCCGCCAAAATTACGGCCACGGCAGCAGCGTGATTATCGATATTTGCGGTCGTCACGGCGTCTGGCTCGATGCCGACGATTTGCCGCGCATCATCCAGTGGATTCACGACGGCGGCCTGGTTCGCGCCAATCAGGTTTCCGTGGTCCAGCAACAGCAGGCCGCCGAAGAGCTGCACGCCAAAGCCGTGGCCGAGGCCAAACTCATCGAGCGCGGTCCACGGGAGCCGGCCGACGACGAACCGCTGCGCTTTCTCGGCGGCTCCGCCGGCCGCATCCTCGAACTGATGGCCGGCCTGGTTCTGCTTCTCATGGCGGGCTTAATCACCCTCAGCCCTGACAGCGGCCTGTCGCACTTTTGGGGCAACCTGCTGGCGGCCATGGATCGCATGTCGACGCATCACCAAAATGTGATGCTGGGCGCCAACCACAATGCCTACCATGTGGTTACCGCCGGGATTATGTTCGCGGTCGCCGGCACCGCCTTGCTGTGGCACAGCGTGTTCCGCTCGTAACCCGCCCGGCCACCGCTCAATGACCAATTACTTCTGGCACCAACCACTGACAACTGGCACTGCCCCATGCGCATCCTTGTTTTGGAAACTACGTGCGACGAAACGGCGGCGGCTGTGATTGCCGAGCCGCTCGTGGTGCTTTCCTCGGTGGTGGCGTCGCAGGACGATTTGCACCGGCGGTTCGGCGGCGTGGTGCCGGAAATTGCCTCGCGGGCACACATGGAGCGGATTTTGCCCGTTATCGACGAGACGCTTCGCCGGGCGAACCTGACGGTGAACGAACTCGATGCTGTGGCCGTGGCCAACACGCCGGGACTGGCCGGTTCGCTGCTCGTCGGCCTGGCCGCGGCCAAGGCCTTGTGCGTGGCGACGGGCAAGCCGCTGGTGGCAGTCGATCATTTGCAAGCGCACATTTACGCCTGCCGCGTGGCCGGCGCGGAGCATTTGTTTCCCTGCGTAGGATTGATTGTCAGCGGCGGGCACAGCAGTTTGTATCGCTGCCAGACGGCGCTCGACTTCACATTGCTGGGGGGCACCATCGACGACGCCGCGGGCGAAGCGTTCGATAAAGTGGCCAGCCTGCTGGGATTGCCGTACCCTGGCGGACCGGCGATTCAGCAGGCCGCAGCCGGCGGAAATCCGCAGGCTTACGATTTTCCCCGCGCCTTTTTGCAAGACCGCGATCGACTGGCGTTCAGTTTTAGTGGACTGAAAACAGCGGTGCGGTATCAAATTTATCCGCCCGGCAAGGCGCCGCCGGCCGACACATTGCATCTGGACGAAAAAACCGTGGCCGACTTAGCGGCCAGCTTTCAGGAAGCGGTGGTCGATTGTTTGGTCGACAAATCGGCGTTGGCGCTCGATAAAACCGGCCTGAAGACGTTGGCCGTCGGCGGCGGCGTGGCGGCCAACTTGCGGTTGCGAAAGCGCCTGGAGGAAGCTTGCCGCCAGCGCGACTTCACGCTGCACATTGCTCCGCCGCAACTGTGCACCGACAACGCCGTGATGGGGGCGATTGCCCTGGAGCGGCTGAAAGCAGGTTTGACCGAGCCATTGAGTCTCGACGTCAAACCCGGCCTGGTGAGATAAAATCCGGAAACTTCTTGCCATCCACTCCACCGGGAATCAACTGAACCTTGCGGCGTGGAGTGGAATCAATAGAATTACGGCCTGGCAACCGTTACGCTGTGGCGGTTTGCGCCATCGCTGGAGAGGTGGCTGAGTGGTCGAAAGCGCCGGTTTGCTAAATCGGTGTGGGTGTCACAGCCCACCATGGGTTCGAATCCCATCCTCTCCGTTTTGCCGAAAGCACAGTTGCTATCAATTGGCCTTCCCGCTTCTGTAACTCGCTTGATGGCCCTGAAAAAAATGGCCTGGGCGTGGCCGATGCCACAATCCCTCGGGTGTTGGGACAATTTGAAATTCCGACAGCCGCTTTTCCCGACTGACACAGTCGGGCTATGTTCAAATTGGCCCACTACTATCCCTCGATTATGCTTGACTGAGGTTTTTTCACTGTTCTATTAACTCTATAGAAACCGACGATTTTCGCCGACGTACCAGCTAGGTGAATGTCATGAACAAAACAATCGTAACCGAACGAGAGAAAACCGAAAAAGCTCCCTCGCCATCGCGTGCAAATGCTTTGGCAAGCAAGCATCGCCTGATCAGCCACCGCCACGTGCATGGCAAAGAATTGCGTCAGCATGTGCCGCGTTCCAGCCATGCCGACTGGTCGGCGCCGGCCGATCGGGACGATCCGATTGCGATTCTGGTTGCCTCCAGCGCGCGGCGCGTCAAGCATTTGGTGCCGATCCGTTATGGCCGGATGCTCCAATCGCCGTTCGCTTTTTATCGAGGGGCCGCCGCGATTATGGCCGCCGACCTGGCGCGCACTCCCATCACGGGTTTGAAGGTCCAGCTCTGCGGCGATTGCCACTTGATGAATTTCGGCGTCTTCGCCACGCCTGAGCGGCATTTAATTTTCGACGTGAACGACTTCGACGAAACCTTGCCCGGGCCCTGGGAATGGGATTTGAAACGGTTGACCGCCAGCTTCATGATCGCCGGTCGCCACAACCAATTTAAGCGTGGGCAAGCGCGCGGCGCGGCCTTGGCCTGTGCCTGCAGCTATCGCGAGCAAATGGCCAGATATTCGCAAATGCCGGCCCTCGAAATTTGGTATGAGCGAATCGATGTCGACGAATTGCTCGATCACTTGCCCGAAAAATCGTTTCGCGAGCAGGCCCAAGCCGACATTCGCAAGGCTGCCCACGGCGGTACGGAACACGATTTTCCAAAACTCGTCGAACTGGAGAAAGATCAGCCGAAAATCCGCGATAATCCGCCGCTGGTGTATCACCCACGGCATGCCGAAGCGCGCGAGTTTATTGAAGACTTGCAGCAAGCCTTTCATCGTTACCGCAAAACGCTGCCTGACGAGCGCCGAGTGCTGATCGACCGCTATACGTTGACCGATCATGCCGTCAAGGTCGTCGGGGTTGGCAGCGTCGGAACGCGCTGTGGAATTTTGCTGCTGATGGCTGGCCCTGAGGATCCGCTGTTCTTGCAGGTGAAGGAAGCCAATTCGTCGGTGTTGGAGCCGTATTTAGGAAAGTCGGAATACGATAGTCATGGCGAGCGTGTGGTGATTGGGCAGCGGCTGATGCAGGCGGCCAGCGATTTATTCCTCGGTTGGACTTACGGCCGCGGGGGCCGGCATTTCTACATCCGCCAATTGCACGATGTCAAAGTCAAGCCCATGGTCGAGGTGTATGACCCGCCTACCATGAATGTCTATGCGCAATATTGCGGATGGGTGTTGGCGCGTGCTCATGCCCGCAGCGGGAACCCCAAGACGATCAGCGAATATCTTGGGGCCAGCGATCGGTTCGATCAATCCATTGCCGACTTTGCGGAATCTTACGCCGATCAAAATGAAAAAGATTACCGGGAATTCGTGCGGGCCGTCCGCAAACGACGGTTGCTTGCCGTGGTTGAATAGACATGACTGTTGTGGCCGCCTGCCTTCTTGATTTCGGCTTATGCCAAACCGTGGACTACGCCTAAAAGCGTGCTCAGAGGCCACAGCGAAGTGTAAATTTCCGAGGTCTGCTACCACACTTCCAGCCGCTGCTCCGGTGGGCGATACATTTTCTGCCCGGGCTGAATGTCAAACGCTTCGTAAAAAGCCGGGACGTTGGAAAGCGGCACCAAAGTACGGAAATGCTCCGGCGAGTGCGGATTGGTGCGGAGCATCACTTTCAAATCGGCGTCGCGCTGCGAGCCGCGCCACACCTGGGCGTAACCGATGAAGAACCGCTGCGGGCCGGTGAAGCCGTCGATGACCGGCGCCGGCTTGCCGTTCAGCGATTTTTGATACGCCGCATAGGAAATGGTGACGCCGCCCAAATCGGCCAGGTTTTCGCCCAATGTCAAGAGGCCGTTAATATGCAGGTCTTCGATGGGATTGCACTCGTTGTACTGCTTGACCAGCTTGTCGGTTTTGGCGGTGAAATGAGCGCGGTCGTCGGCGGTCCACCAGTTGCGTAAATTTCCGTCGGCATCGGAGCGGCTTCCTTGATCGTCAAAGCCATGCGTAATTTCGTGGCCAATGACCGCGCCAATGCCGCCATAATTCACGGCGTCGTCAGCGGTCATGTCGAAAAACGGCGGCTGTAAAATGCCCGCGGGGAAGACAATTTCGTTGAGATTTGGATTGTAGTAGGCATTCACCGTCGGCGGCGACATGGACCATTCGTCGCGATCCACGGGCTTGTGCAGTCGCGCCAATCGGTACTGCATGTCGAAGGCATCGGCCCGCATTACGTTTTGAAGGTAAGAATCGGTCCCAATTTCGAGTGCGGTATAATCGCGCCATTTGTTCGGATAACCGATTTTCGGTCGCACCGCCGCCAACTTGGCCAGCGCTTCCTGCTTGGTTTCCGGGCTCATCCAATCGCGCGATTCAATGCGTTCCTTGTAGGCCAGCATCAGGTTTTTGACCAGCTCGTCCATTCGCTGTTTGGCCTGCGGCGGAAAATATTTTTGGACGTACAGCCGGCCCAGCGCCTCGCCCATTTGGCCGTCCAATGTGCCAATCGCCCGTTTCCAGCGGGGCTGCAATTGCTTGATGCCGCGCAACTGGGCGCCATAAAAATGGAAGTTTTCGTTGACAAAATCGTCGCTCAAATAGGGCGCGGCGGAGTGAATGACGTGCCAGCGCAGATAGGTTTGCCAATCGGCAATCGGTGTCGATTTCAGCAATTCATTGACGCGCTTGAAAAATTCCGGCTGGCCGACGACCGCTTCGGTCACTGCGGGGGCATTCACGAGTTTCCAAAATGCGCTCCAATCTAAATTCGGCGTCAACTCGGCCAGTTCGGCCGAGGTCATTTTGTTGTATTGCGCTTCCCGATCGCGCAATTGCACCGGCGTGCGGGAAGCCTCGGCCAGTTGTGTTTCAATTCGCAAGACTGTGTCGGCGGCCGCTTTGGCCGCTTCCGGCGAATCTCCGAGCAGCTTAAACATGTTTTCGATGTGCTGCCGATATTGATCGCGAATGCGCTTTGAGTCGTCGGTAGTGTCTAAATAATAACTGCGATCCGGCAAACCGAGTCCGCCTTGCCAAAGGACGATGGTATACTGCGAACTGTGCTTTTCGTCTTGATCGGCGGAAAATCCGAATAGCCCCGCTGAAAGCCCCGAAGCGCGCAACTGCCCGATCAGCGAGATCAATTCGTCGGTGCTTTTAATTTTTGAAATGCTCTCAAACGTGTCCGCCAGCGGCTTGGCTTCCTGGTCGTTGAGCTGTTTTTCGTCCATGGCCGTTTGATAGAAATCGCGGAGCTTCCGCGAATCGGCATCCAGCGGCGTGGTTTGATTGGAAAGCCCTTCCACAATTTCGCGCAAGTGCGTGAGATTGTCGTCGTGCAGCTTCGGGAACGCGCCCCAGCGGCTATATTCGGCGGGAATGGGGTTTTCCTTGATCCATTGGCCGTTGACGTATTGAAAGAAATCGTCGCCGGGCTTGACGGATGAATCGAATGTGTCGCGGTCGATGCCGCTCTTCAACTGCGGCTTTTCGATCGTATCAGCCCGCAGGCTGACGGCCCAGTTCATCACTAACCCAAGGAGTACGCAGGGAATCAGTCGATGCCAGTTCTGCCGAATCATCATGAACATCCTCGCCGTGAGACAAAATCAGGGTCCAATGTTTTTTTCTACGAATTCGCCCGCGGTGTGGGTCGCCGGCAGTGGCCCGCAGCCGGAGGCCGCGTTCCAGCCGATTTCTGGTGCATGAGCGGTAGCCCGCGTCATCCGATGCAAAACACTGTCAGCGACCGCGGCCCGTGCGCCCCAATGACCAGCGATTGCTCGATATCCGCCGTTTTGGAAGGCCCGGCAATAAACGCGCCGAACTCCGCCCGATCGAACTTTATTCGTTCGTAGGCTTGGTGCATATTGTCAACAATTTGGCCGGCCGGCAACACCAGTGCTAAATGCTGCACAATAAAAAACAGGGCCCGCAGCGGCAAATTGCGGTCGGTCACCCAAATGGCGGCGTTTTCCGCCACGCCGAAATTGCCCGATAGAATGGCGAAGTCGATCGGCTCCAAGGCGTGCGGATCGCTGATTGCGGTCAAATCGACATTTGATGTGCCAATGCCAGGCACGAGCGAGATGAATTGCTTGGCATCGCGATACGCTGGAATTTCGCCCAGCGCAACATGAGCCGCTGCCGCATAGGACACGCGCACAAATTGCCCGCCGATTTCAGAAAGAACCTTGGCGAATTGGGCCGGCCGGTCTGGGTAGGTGATCCACTGGCGATCCAGCGTGGGCAACTCACTGGCGAGCGGTTGATGTGCGCGAACCGTCGCTAGAATTTCCTCCCGGCTGCGGCGTGGTTCCGGCGGTTGTGTTTCGGCCATAACGCTGTTGGTAAAGCTGTCGGAAACCGGACATTGAACAGAAGATAACGGAGGGAACGGAGAGAAAAACTTTCAGAAACACATTCAATTGTTTAGTTGCCGCTTGTTTTAGCTCTTTTTCTAAAAAAAGATATTCGCTGAAACCAACAGAAGGAAAAGACGAAATTTCTTCAGCGGAACTCTGTTTCCTCCGTTTCCTCCTGTAAAATTTGGTTTCGGGAAATTTCTCATTGTGTCAAATATTTGCTCCAGGCAGGATGAGTCTACTGATGCCGTCTGTTAGCTTCAGTTCGTGAAAATTCAGTAGCAGCCCGAGCGGCACATTAAGAAGTTTCATGTAACTTAGGACCTGCGCTTTGTGGATC